>CAADGJ010000166.1 GCA_900696505.1 uncultured Nitrosospira sp. | reverse complement strand
CCGGGATGGTCCGCGCCGTAGACCGATAACATAAAAGTTGGGACCTCCGGCATGGGCTGGCGGAGCGCAGCCTGATCCGGAAGCGCTCTGCAGAGCACGGCTAGGTCCAGTGGTCGTGTAGACACGGTGAGTCTACGGCCCAAGCCTTCGGCGTCAATGCCTTGCGGCAGGCGGACCATGAGCATCATGGTGAACTCGCCCCTGAGTCTGGTCATGCAGCTGTCTTCGATGTTGCAGCCGAGTTGGTAAAGGCTGTCGGCCATGAGGGCGACGATGCCGGGGCGGTCCTGACCGAAGGCGGTGACGATGGCGAAGTGGTCCATGGAAAACTCGTAGGGTGATCGTCCGTCAGACGTGCCGCGTAGCATGCGGGATTCGGTGACGATTGGCAAGTAGAGGCGGTGTTGTTCGAATCGGTCATCGCTGAATGGTTACGTGCGTCGCTTGGTCCTGTTGGTCGGCTGGGCGCTGAACGGATCGTCAGGCCAATGGTGGCGTGGGTACCGGCCGCGCAATTCCTTCTTCACATCCTGGTACGCCGATCGCCAGAAACTTGCCAGGTCTTTGGTGACTTGCACGGGCCTGCCGACCGGTGAGAGCAGGTGGACCATGACGGGCACCGTTCCTCCCGCGATTCTGGGTGTCTCCTGGCATCCGAACATTTCCTGCAAGCGTACCGCCAGCACAGGCGAGTCGCCCTGCTCGTAATCGAGCCGGACATGCGAGCCACTCGGCACGGTGATGTGCGTCGGCGCGAGGCGGGACAATTCCTGGCGTTGCTGCCAGGTCAGCAGGCTGTCGAGGGGGGCTTGCAGGTCTATGCGACGGAGTTGCGCCAGGCTCATGAGTCCCGTCACAAAGGGGGCGAGCCATTGCTCGAGGGTTGTGGTGAGAGCCTCGTCGGACAGGTCGGGCCAGGTGGTATCGACGCGATGGAGAAACGCGACACGCGCCCGCCACTGGTGTAGGTCCTTCGTCCAGGGCAGGGCCGTGAGTCCGGTACGACGAAGCCCCACGAGCAGTGCGGCAGTGACCTGTCCAGGATCAGGCTCATGGGTGGTGCGGTCTTCCAGAATCAATTGGCCGAAGCGCCGTTGGCGTCGCGCACGAACCGATTCCGATCGATCATCCCATTCCAGCACATCAACGGTGTCGATCTGCTGTGCGCAGTGGCGTTCAAGGTCCTGGAGACGTACCGGCGCGGCGGCAAGGATGCGTGCCCAGTCGCCGGTGCCGTCGAGCTGCGCCACGGCGAGGTAGTCTTCCCGCGAGAGACCCTGCTGGCCTTGGAACGACGCGCCGCGTCCATTGGCGAGGCGGTACCGTCCGTCGCTGCCGGCGAGCCGTTGCGCCACGCGATCCGGGTAGGCAAAGGCCAGTAAGATGCCGATGTGATCGATGCCGTCACCGGATGGGATGCCTAGTTGAAGTTGGCGCCCCCACTGTTCCGAGGCTCGACGAACCCGTTCACAGCCTGTCCGGTTGATCGTCGCACCGGCCAGATGTGCCTTGTTGCCGTGTAGCGCCTCCATGCGCAGCCGCAAGTCGGCGTTGCGCCAACCGGGGCCGCCTTGCAGGATGTCGCGCTCGCTGAGCAGCGCAGCAAGATCGCAGGCCCACGGGCCCCATCCCAACGGTACGGCAGAGACCATCATGTGAGCCAGCCGTGGATGTACTGTGACGTGGGCCAACCGGTGGCCATGAGCAGTCAGGGCACCTTGCGCATCGAGTGCGCCGAGTTGTCTGAGTAAGTCTCTGGCCTGCGCCAGTGCTCCCGCCGGCGGAGGATCCAACCAGGACAATTCCTTTGCGTCGAGCACGCCCCATTCCGCCAGCTCCAATGCGAGGGGTGCCAGATCCGCCTCGAGGATTTCCGGCGGACGTCGGGGAAGCAGAGCTTGATGCTCGGCGTTGGTCCAAAGACGGTAACAGGTGCCCGCTTCCAACCGTCCGGCGCGCCCGCGACGTTGATCTGCTGCATCCAGCGTGACGCGAATGGTGTCCAACCTGGTTAGGCCGGTGCGCGGATCAAAGCGAGGGATACGCATGAGTCCGGCATCGATCACGACGCGCACGCCTTCGATCGTCAAACTCGTTTCTGCAATCGAGGTGGCCAGCACAATTTTGCGAGAGCCTGACGGCGCGGGACGAATGGCCTGGTCCTGCTCGGCTTGCGGCAGTTCCCCGTGCAACGGTGCAATGATCACATCAGGATCCAGCCGGCCCTCGTGCAGCTGCCCCTCGACGCGCCGGATTTCCGCCATGCCCGGCAGGAAAACCAGCAGACTGCCCGACTCTTTCGCCAGGGCCGCCTTGATACTTCGCACCACCGCCGGTTCTATGTGACCGTCTATGGGCCGATCGAGATAGTGGGTGGTCACGGGAAAGAGTCGGCCTTCGCAGGAGATGGTTGTCGCATCGGACAGGAGGCCGGTGACGGCGGCACAGTCGAGGGTGGCCGACATCACGAGCAGGCGCAGGTCTTCGCGGAACAGCCGTTGTGATTCCCTCGCGAAGGCCAGACCGAGGTCTGCCTGGAGGCTGCGTTCGTGAAATTCATCGAAGATCACGAGCCCGTACCCGGCCAGTGACGGGTCCTGTTGCAGGAGACGTGTGAGGATGCCTTCGGTGACAACCTCGATGCGGGTGGCCGCGCTGACTTTGGATTCGTGCCGGATACGATAGCCCACGGTTCGGCCAACCGGCTCGCCGAGGCTCGCAGCCATATAGGTGGCGGCGGCGCGCGCGGCCAGCCGGCGTGGTTCGAGCATGATCAGCTTCTGTCCGGTCAGCCAGGGTTCGTCGAGCAGGGCGATCGGAACGCGGGTGGTCTTTCCAGCGCCCGGCTGTGCAGTCAGGAGCACCGATCGGCCGGTGGCCAGCCGCTCGCGGAGCGCGGGAATCGCCTCTTCTATTGGTAATCGGTCCATGGTAGGGTGCGCGCTGCAATGGCAATGACGCGTCAACGGGACTGTAGCAGAAACGGGAGCGGCGCGCCGAGTACCAATTAGTGGTTCCACCACATTAAGGAGTGTAACGGACGATGCAACGATTGATATGGACGAGTGACAAACCGAAGCAGGCGGGTTGGTATTGGTGGCGTGGGCTGGGAGAGGACATGGATCCGCTCATTCTGTTTGTCGACGAGGTGGGCTATTTTCAATGGCCTGATGGGGCGTCTCAGGAAGTCGGCTTGACCAAGGGCGAATGGGCCGGTCCGATCGCGCCGCCAAGTGAGTCCTGATCCGAGGCTGCCAGATTTATTCTTGCCTCTCTCTACTAGGTAGAATTTGCCTAGTCCGCTCAGTGTGTTTCCTGCCTTTGCTTCACCATCGACCAACCCTTTCAATGATTTAGGCGAAACGGTCTCCTGTTACTAGAGGCGCATGTGTTTATCTACGTATACCACAGTACATACGTAGAGGTTTAAGTATTCCTACAGTTCTTCCGAAAAGGCCTGAAGCACTCGAAGGCAGTGCATTGTGCTGTGGGCATTTGTTGGTCGAAGGAGGAGCGCGATGGTGGCTGTGATAACGGGGCGGTTAACTGGTCCGTGCATGCGAAAAGGAATTGTGATCTTGTTAGTCATCGCGACGGTGGTGATGACAGCCTCATGGTTCCGGGGAGAGGCACAAGCTATTCCGGCATTTGCCAGGAAGTACAACATGTCTTGCAGCAATTGTCACGTCTCGGGCTTTCCCAAGCTCAACGATTTCGGCAACCGCTTTCGAGATCAGGGCTACCAGATGAACACCGATGAGGATGAGCCGGCCAATACACATTTCGCTTATTGGCCGATCTCGCTTCGCACCTCCATCGGCTATCAATACTCGTCTGCGAGCCGTTTGGCCGTGGGGAGCCCGGCGACGGATCGCGCCTATGCGACGAGCGGTAGCTTCGGGTTCACTGGCCTCGATATTCTCAGCTTCGGGACGATCACCAAGAATATCTCGTACGGGGTCGTGTACCTTCCGGGCCTTCGGAGCGCTGGATTCAATACCGGATCGACTACCTCGGATAGCGATCTGGAATATGCTTTTGTGCGCTTCAATAATATCGCTGATAGCAGTCTGCTGAATGTTCGCCTGGGTAAACACGAGTTAGACTTGCCGTTCAGCGAGAAACGCAGCCCCACACTAAACAGTCTGTTTGCGATTTATCACTACGTGCCTGGGTCGCGTTTCGGCGGAGCCATCTCGAATCCCGCAGGCAATCCGTCGTATGCCAATGCCAATGACCTGGCCCTCGGTGACAATCACCTGGGTGTGGAATTAATGGGCTGGAAGGAGACGGAAGCCACTGACGGTACGTTCCGCTATTCAGTCAGCGTCATTTCCAACAGCAGCCTGAACCAGACGGTGTCCGGCGGCGGCCGCAATGTGATGGTCTATGGTCATGCGACGCAGTCGTTCAGTGGTTACGGTTTCACAGAAGGTCATCGAGTTGGCGTGTTCGGCATGTACGGGCAAGCGCCCACTGTCGCCAATGCCGCCTCAGCATCGGGCAGCGCTATCTCCGGGGCAGGCCAGGCGAGCAAAACGTTCTATCGTCTTGGCGTTGATGCCAGTACGACGGCACTGGACGGTAATCTCAACCTCTTCGGCGCGTACATGTTTTCGGAGGACAGCAAAGACCTGTTCAGTACACAAGGGGTGGTCAACGCACAGGCTGCACGGTGGCATGGCGGCTTTGTCGAGGCGGACTATAACATCACAACTCCGTTGGTCGTCTACTATCGCTATGATCTTATCCGCAACACCCGGCAGGGTGACTCGGCATTTGAAAAGAAATTCGGCGACGTTGATGCGCATACCCTGGCGTTCCGCCATCATTTCCTGGTGAGTAAACGCATGGGCGCCGCCTTTCATGCCGAATATTCCTACATCCGAACGGCTAAGACAGGCGCATTCAATGACGATCAGATCGCCAACGTGTTCTTTACCGGTGTGGACCTGGCGTTTTAGTCTGTCAATCTATGGGGGTTCAAGGGAGGCTCGAGTAATGATGATTCGGATGGCACTGATGGCTGTGGGGCTCTTGGGGTGGATGATCCTGCCCGTAGACGCGGCGGAAAAAGATCCGATGAAGGTGCGTGTCCCAGCCGATCAACTGGCTGCTGCGCAGAAGTTGAAAAGCCCTGTGGCCGCGACGGACGTGGTCGCGAAGGGGAAAGAACTTTATGAAGGAAAAGGCACGTGTCTGAAGTGTCATGGTGTCACGGGGCAGGGCGATGGACCCGGTGCCAAGCTGGTACGTCCGTCGCCTCGTAATTTGACCAACCATGAGTGGCAGAAAGCAAGGACCGATGGCGAACTGTTTTGGATCATCAAGAACGGCAGTCCTGGGACCGGTATGGTCTCTCTCATTCCCTCCGATATCAATGAAACCGAGGCTTGGGAGATCATCGCGTATATCCGAACCTTTGGTGCGAAGTAGGTAGTCTTGCGCCTTGTCGAGGGGCAGAGGTGTGTGGCCGGAGCAGCGTCGAAGGAGTTGAGGCATATGTTGATTCGAATGAAGGACTGGCCCATCGGCATCCGTGTCGGCAGTGGGTTCGGTTTCCTGATTCTCGGGATGGCTGCCATCGCCTATGTCGGCTGGAGTCATCTTGGAAAAGTCGAGGAGAATGCCCGGGAAATTTATGAGGAGTCTGCGATTCCGGGAACGGAATTAGCAAAGATGTCGACGGACCTTCTGCGGTACCGCAACCGAGTGATCCAGGCCGTTGGCGCCGTGTCCGCGGAGGATTTCGTCGAGTTTACTCAGGATCTCCCTGAATTGGAGGCTCGGATCAACAAAACGCTTCTCGATTACAAAGCCAAGCAAAGTAAGCTCAATGCGAACACCGAGCAGTCCAGCAAGTACATGCTGGAATTGCAAGACGCCTTGGACGCGTATTGGGGATTGGATCGCCGAACCGTGGAGCAGGTGCGGCTCTCCTGGAAATCAGCCAATGCCCAGGAAGGGGAGCGGTTGCGGGGCGCGGCGCGGCAGAATACGTTTTTCACGGCAGGGCCGGCATTGGACGCGAGCGCACAGGCGCTGGATGACCTGCTTCGGACGCTCCGGGAATTTGGCCATGATCAAAATGAAGAAGCCGTGGCAAGCAGTCGCAGCGCTTCGCATGCCTTGTGGCTTGTGCTGCTGGTCTGCGGATCTTGCTCATTCCTCCTGGCGTCGTTCATTACGCGAGGCGTGAAGGTGCCGATCGATCGGGTCAATGGAGCCCTTGCCGATATTGGTCGAGGCGATCTCACGCGCCGTGTCGCGCAGGACAGCAAAGATGAGATGGGCATGCTGGCCTCGAACATGAATCAGTTCGTGGAACGGTTGCATGGCACGATCGCGCAGGTTGCGCAGGCTGCCAGGATGCTGGCTCTCGATTCCACCGCCCTGTCTGGAGTCAGTCAGGCAGTGAAGTCTGGAAGCCAGGAACAGGTTGGGCAGGCGGCCTCGGCCGCCTCGGCAGTGGAAGAAATGTCTGCGACCGTGGGTGAGTTAGCGAAGAACGCGCAAGACGTGAGTCGCATGGCCGAGGAGTCCTTCAATTCTGCTCAGACTGGCGGGTCAGTCGTGTCGGAAGCCATCAAGCAGATGGGTGACCTTCAGGATTCGGTCCGTGATACGGCAGGCAAGATTTCGCTCCTGGGGCAGCGGTCGCAAGAAATCAGCGAAATCGTGAAAGTGATCACCGGCATTGCCGATCAGACGAACCTGTTGGCCTTGAACGCCGCCATTGAGGCGGCGCGGGCTGGGGAGCAGGGACGTGGGTTTGCGGTGGTGGCCGACGAGGTTAGGAAGCTCGCCGAGCGAACGACGAAGGCGACGTCGGAGATATCCAGCATGATCGGCGTGGTGCAGCGCGACACGACGAACGCGGTGGCCGCGATGGAAGACGGCCGCATCCGCGTGGAGCATGGGGTGACGCTGGTGAACGAAGCGGGTGAACATCTCAAGAAGATTCTGACCAACGCAGACCGGGTCACGGAAATGGTCCGCCATATGGCGGGGTCGATTGCCGAGCAGAGTCGGGCGGCCAACCAAGTGGCGCATAATGTACAGACCGTTGCGACAATCAGTAGCGAGAATGAACTGAGCGCAGAGCGTGCCCATACGGCGACTGCCCAGTTGTCGACTATGGCAACGGGCTTGAGTGAATCTATTCATCAGTTCAAATTTGTCGAACTGTGTGATCCTGAACAGACGGACGGAGAGGCGCCCGTTACCCCTCAGCGGGCGGCCTGATGCCACGCTTGGCATGGCCGATTGGGACCTACGCTTTCCGATTTGCAGGTGACGCCTTCGAGGCCACTCGGGTAGACTAGGGCCCATGGCTCTGTCCCCATCACGCACTGGCATCGCCCCTCTCGTGTTGCCACCCTCCTGCGAACGAGCCTTGCTCGAACGATTCCTGCGGGCCGAAGCGATGGCCTTGTGGGCGGTGCGCGCCGCGCAGACCCAGCAGCTCCCTCGCCACGTGCAGACATTCCTCCAGCGGCATGAGACGGACGAGCAGGATCATCTTCGGCAATTTGAAGGCATGCTCGGGACGATGTCTCAACGGCCGGCCACATTGCCGACGGTGCCGTCGCAGTGGGAAATGCTGGCGGTGTTGTTGTTCGGCTATGAAGCGTTGGGGTTGGAGTTCGCCACGCTATTGGCGGGCATCAGGCCGGATCTTTCCGACATCCTGGAAGACGAACAGGTGCACGTGGGATTCTTCGAGAAGGAGTTGAGGGCGATTCTGGCCGGTGGAGAGACGGGTGCACAGCAAGCGCGAGAGGCCGCGCGTACCTGGTGGAAGAAGTTGCCTCGCACGGTTGATCGGTACCTTCAGGATCCTTCGCTGGAACCCTATAGAAGCGGCCTTCGCACACACATCCTGGGGGTCATCGGCCGGCGCTTCGTGAATTTGGGCTTACTCGCCGACGGCACCCTCTCGCACTCACAATAACGGTACCGGTTGACGGTGGAGCATGCAGGACGGTTGATGGACCATCCTCCATGCTCCGCCATTCACTTCTCTTTTGGCAACGTTTTCCGTGTCCTGTTAGAACTGCAAGTTGCCGTTGATCGCCGCCAGCACCTGATTCTTGTTCAGGCCGTCGTTGAACGGCTGCCGCTGTCCGTCAAACCAATCCGCGCGTACTTCCGGACGAATCAGCACGTTGGGGTGTGGCCGGTAGTTGAGGCCGACGCTGACGGAATAGAACGATCCGGCGAAAGGCCCGAGGTTCGGATTATCTCGTACCGGGTTGCCGCCCACACGGGTGCCGGCCTCATCGCGCATCCACTCGAAGCGCAGCCCAGCCCGCCACTGCTCGGTGAGGGCATAGTAAAGGTAATTGTCGATCCCGTACCAGCGTGCGGTACCCCCATCGAGCTTGCCCTGGTTTTGATAGGCGTAGTGATGGTGGAGCACATATTCCCATCGCTCTGCCGGGTGTAGGGTGAAGATGGCACTGTAACGGGTGCGGGTCTCAAACTGCGTGGCGATGGCACTCGGTTCGTTGCCGGTCACCATTGAGAACGATAACGACCAAAAATTCTCCGGTGCCGTATACTTGATGCTGGCCAGGCCGGTGGCGCTGTCCTTGTAACGATCCAACGAGTCCCAGCCATTGACCACTCCACCCTGCAAGGTGACCCGGTCGTTGACGTGCCATGTTGCCAGTCCGCCCCAATGGGTGAACGGTCCGGCAAACTGATAGGCATATGATTTGGAGTAGAAGAAGTTGTTGATGGCCGGCACGCCTTCATACCCGATGATCGTATAGAAATGTCCGACCTTGACGGAAAAGGTTTGATTGCCGATTTCGGCATAGGCCTGCGGCATGGCCAGCCCGTAGTGTTGCCCCTGCGCGTTCCAGCGCTGGGCTCCGTTTTCGCGCCGCTCGACCCCGTTACTCTGCGTCAGAAAGAAGTCGTATCCGTACATGAAGTCGAGGCGTCCGCCGATGCCCCAATCGCTGGCCGTCGCAGTCAACGACTTTTCGAGGATCATGTAGAGCTGGTTCAACACCGGAATATCGCGGTCGATCGCATTGTAGGGTCCATTGAAGTTGCTGCTGGGGCTGCTGGTATTGTAGGTGTAGCCGCCATCGATCCAGCCGCGAACGCGAAGCAGGCCGTCTTGTGGAAAAAACCGTTGGACTCCCTGCTGATCGGCTTGCCACAAGGCATCGGTCCAGAGCGTGTCTGATGCGCCTGGCCCTTCCTTTCCAGGCATTTGCGTGGAGAAGACCGGGGAAGACCCATCGCCCGTCGGGAGGCCGGTGAGCCGTGACTGTCCCCATGCGTCTCCGGTCCACGCGCCCCAGGTGCATAACAACGACATGATGCATACGTTCACGATCGACTTCGACATACCTGTCCACACCTCCTGTGAAAATCTCCCATGGTCTGTTCAGTGCTGACCCTGCGCGGGCGGGCGGCAGTGTACCAACTCGCCGGGCGATGGGAAATCAGGCTAAGGCTGTAGGTGGTTTCAGGGAGGCTTGATACCGGATCCGGATGCGGCGCATGACGAACGCCTGAGCAGGCTGAGTATGGTGATCCCGGGAGGCGACACCAAATAATCGTCAGATAGCGACGGGGGAGCGAGCGAGTTCTTGCGGCTTGTCAGAATCGCGTGTGAACGAACGGGGCGGGGAATTCTGGCGTGACTAGGCTCCTACGGGGACAAGTCCGCCAACGACGCCGATTTTGCGGAATTTCTGGTCGCGTTCGGCGATGAGTTGATCAGTTGGCAATTCGACGAGCGCGTAGAGCTGATTGGCCAGCGCCTTGGCGACACGGTCGCACATAGCTCGCGGGTCACGGTGGGCACCGCCGAGCGGCTCTGGAATGACTTCGTCCACTATGCCGAGTCCCACGAGGTCCTGCGCGGTCATGCGTAAGGACGCTGCGGCGTCGGGCACCTTGGTCGGATCGTCATACAGAATCGCCGCGCAGCCTTCGGGGGAAATGACTGAGTAGACGGAATGTTCCAACATCAAGATACGATCGCTCACGCCGAGAGCGAGCGCGCCGCCGCTGCCGCCTTCGCCGATGACGACAGAGATGATCGGCACGGTCAGCCGCGACATGACGAAGAGGTTTCTCGCGATGGCTTCGGCCTGTCCGCGCTCTTCGGCTCCGATGCCGGGGTAGGCGCCCGGTGTATCGATCAGCGTGATAATGGGGCGGTTGAACTTCTCCGCCAGGCGCATGAGCCGCAGCGCTTTGCGGTAGCCTTCCGGATTGGGCATGCCGAAGTTGCGCTGCATGCGTTCCTTGAGGGTTTTCCCCTTTTGATGGCCGATGATCATGACCGAGCGATCGTTGAAGCGGGCGAATCCGCCCACAATCGCGCGATCGTCGCCGAAGCTGCGATCACCATGGAGTTCCAGAAATTCGCGGGAGAGTTCGCTGATATAGTCGAGAGACGTGGGACGCTGGGGGTGACGGGCCAACTGGGTCCGTTGCCAGGGCGTCAGGGTGGTGTAGAGCTGATGCTCGACCTGTGCGAGTTTGGTTCTGAGCTTTCGGATCTCGTCCTGGGTTCCGGATTTGGGTGACTCGGCGGAAGCCAGCTTCTCGATTTTTTCTTCGAGTTCGCGGATCGGTTTTTCAAAGTCGAGGTAGTCTCTCATACTGCTGAACCCCCTTAAGGGTGTTGCCTAGGTTTGCCTAGGTTACCAAAGTGATGGCGCCTTTGCCCAGCACTTCCTCAATATCGGCGACGAAATGCTCGCTGGGCGTGATCTTCACGTTGGGCAGGGGAGATGTCCGCGCTTCGATGGTGCCGCCAAGCGCCATGATGAGCGCCACGGTGGACGAACCGGGGTATTTCTGAAACACCTGCCGCAGCATGGGAAGCCTGGTGGAGGCCGTCGGGCCATCATGCAGGCGAATCATCACCCGCGAGATCCCCTTGTTCTGTAATTCGGCCAGCGGTTCGATCTTGGTCCCGCGCAACTTGGTGCCCTTGTCTCCGCGATCGACGGTGCCTGTCAATCGCACGACCTGTTCCGGCACGATCATGTCGGCATGGTCTCGGTACAAGTCGGGAAAGGCTATCACTTCTATCACGCCATGTAAATCCTCCAGCGTAATGTAGGCCATGCGATCGCCCTTCTTGGTCAGCATGGATTTCACGGCGGTGATGATGCCGCAGAGTTTCACTTCGCGGCCATCCGGCACATCGGCGACCTGCATGCTTGTCGTGTTGGAAAAGAGTTGAATCGCGGCTTCGTAACGCGCCAGCGGATGCGCGCTGATGTAGAAGCCGGTCAACTCGCGTTCATACTTCAACAGCTCCCCTTGGCTCCACTCGGGGACATCGGGCAAGGCCGGATCGGCAAGATTCTGGGGAAGACCGGCGACGTCATCACCGAAGATGCTGGTCTGGCCGACGGCGCGTTCCTTTTGAATGCTGACGCCTTCGTCCATCGCTTGATCGAGCACGGCCAGATATTGCGAACGCCGTCCGCCCATGGAATCGAAGGCCCCCGCCTTGATGAGTCCTTCCATCATGCGCTTGTTCAGCTTGCGGAGATCCACGCGGCGGAACAGATCAAAGAAGGATCGGAACGGGCCGTCCTCTTGGCGCGATTCGATGACCGCTTCGACGGCGCCTTCGCCGACATTCTTGATTGCCGCAAGGCCGAACCGGATGCTCTTGTCGACGACGGCAAAGTCCTTCTGACTCTGGTTCACATCAGGCGGCAGCACGGGGATTCCGAGCCCGCGGCATTCCGTGAAGTAGCCGACGATCTTGTCGGCGTTGCCCATGTCGGTGGTCATCAGGGAGGCCATGAATTCCGTCGGGTAGTGCGCCTTCAGATAGGCGGTGTGATAGCAGACCACGGCATAGGCGGCAGCGTGCGATTTGTTGAAGCCGTAACCGGCGAACTTCTGGATCAGCTCGTACAGTTTGTCGGCTTTTTTCTCCGCGATTTTTTTCTGTTTGGCGCCTTCCAGGAATTGAACCCGGAGCTTTTCCATTTCCTCCGGCTTCTTCTTGCCCATGGCGCGGCGGAGAATGTCCGCTTGTCCCAGCGAGAATCCGGCCACCTTGTTGGCGATGGCCATGACCTGCTCCTGATAGACGATGACGCCGTACGTATCTTTCAGGATCGGCTCGAGTTCGGGCATCTCGTAGGCGATCGGAATCTTGCCCTGTTTGCGTTTGATGAAGTCCGGGATCAGGTCCATCGGACCGGGACGATAGAGCGCGATGATGGCGATGATATCCTCGAACCGGTCGGGTTTCAGTCCCATCAGCAGGTCGCGCATGCCGGAGCTTTCCAACTGGAACACGCCGGTGGTTTTGCCGGAGGAGAGCAGCGCGAAGGTCGCGGGATCGTCGAACGGTAATTGTTCAACCCGCAGCGGGGGCTGGTCGGGGCGGCCCTGGTTGACGAGAGACTCGGCCCGCTGAATCATCGTCAACGTTTTCAGGCCGAGGAAATCGAATTTCACCAGGCCGATTTTTTCGACATCACCCATGGAATATTGGGTGACGATTTCGTCCTTGGGGCCTTTGTAGAGCGGGACATGTTCGGTGAGCGGCTGATCGGAAATCACGATGCCGGCCGCATGCGTGGAGGCGTGTCGCGCCAGTCCCTCGAGCGACTGCGCCACCGACATGAGTTCCTTGACCTTCACATCCTTGTCGACGAGTTCCTTGAGGCGCGGTTCCTGTTCGAGCGCCTTGTCGAGCGTCATCTTCAGATCGTCGGGGACGAGTTTGGCGATCCGGTCGACTTCGGCATAGGGCATTTCGAGGACGCGGCCGACATCGCGAATGGCGGCCTTGGCCTTCATGGTTCCGAAGGTGATGATTTGCGCGACGTGGTCTTCGCCGTATTTGTGGATGACGTAGTTGATGACCTCGTCCCGGCGATCCATGCAGAAGTCCATGTCGATGTCGGGGAGGGACACACGCTCGGGGTTCAAGAATCGCTCGAACAGCAGCGAGTAGACCAGTGGATCGAGGTCGGTGATGCGCAAGGCATAGGCAACGAGGCTGCCCGCCGCGGAGCCGCGTCCGGGTCCCACAGGGATGCCGCGCGAGCGCGCGAACTTGATGATGTCCCACACGATGAGGAAATAGCCGGCGAATCCCATCGAGCAGATCACCGCAATTTCTTCCTTCAGCCGCACCTGATAGGCGAGTTCGGGAATGGAGCTCGGGCGTTCCTTCAGACGCGCCGCCAGGCCTTCCATCGCGAGTTGCTCGACATAGGTTTCGCGAGTGAACCCTTCCGGTACTTTGAACTGGGGCAGATAGGTTTTGTTGAGCGCCAGTTCGAGGGTGCAGGCTTCAGCGATCTTGACGGTGTTGGATACGGCCGTCGGCATTTCTTTGAACTCGACCAGCGCCTGCTCCGTGGATTTCACGTAGAGCTGGTCCGTGTCGAACTTCATGCGGTTGGGATCGTTGATCGTTTTGCCGGTCTGCAAGCACAACATGAGGTCGTGCGGACGCGAGTCTTCTTTCTTGAGGTAGTGACAGTCGTTGGTCCCGGCCAGAGGGATGCCGAGCTTCTTATGGATGTCGAGGAGCCCATCGTTGGCAATGCGCTGATGTTCCAGTCCGTTGGCTTGCAGCTCGAGGTAGTAATTGTCCTTGCCGAAGATCTCGCGATACTCGCCGGCCGCCTTGGTCGCGCCGGCCAGATCTTTCTGTCCGATGAGATAGGCGACTTCTCCGCTCAGGCAGCCTGACAGGCCGATGAGGCCTTCATGGTGCTGCTGTAAAATTTCCTTATCCATCCGAGGCTTATAGTAGAAACCTTCAAGGTAGGCTTTGCTCACTAATTTGATGAGGTTCTGGTATCCCTTGAGGTTTGTGGCCAGCAGGATGAGGTGGTAGTAGTCGTTGTGCGCGAGGTGTGAATTCTTCTCCAGGCGGCTGCCCGGCGCCATGTAGGCTTCGCAGCCGATGATGGGTTTGACGCCGGCTTCCCTGGCCTTCCGATAAAACTCCACCGCGCCGAACATGTTGCCGTGATCGGTCATCGCGACGGCCGGTTGCCCGAACGACTTCACCTGTTGCATCAGGGGGTCGATCTGATTCGCGCCGTCGAGAAGGCTGTATTGGGTGTGGAGATGGAGATGAACGAATTGTGATGCCACGGGGTCCGATTGTAGTGAGGGGGAAAGTTGAAGTCAAACGAAAGGGGG
>CAADGJ010000165.1 GCA_900696505.1 uncultured Nitrosospira sp. | reverse complement strand
GAACGGGGCACTTCTGTGGCGAATCGCCATTTGTGGGAAATTACGCCGGTCCGGGATCTCCTCTGGTTGGGTGGCATCCTGTTCCTGCTCTGGTTCGGCTATTACCTGCGCGGCGTGTTTACCCCCGTGCTGGTTGCGTTGCTGCTCGCCTACCTGGTGAATCCTCTGGTCCGGCGCGCTGAGACCGCTTGGCATATCCCACGGCCCGTGACCGGGTCCATCGTCCTCCTCCTGTCAGCGATGATGCTGGGCGGGCTGGTGACATGGCTGGGACCGCTATTGGCCGAGCAGGTTCAATCGTTTGCCGAACGGGTACCCGGGTATCTCCAGAGTATTGCCACGCAGTACCATGTCACCCTGGGGAATTTTTCCGAACCACTCTCGTCGATTGCCACGAGTCTTCGTGACGACCCTCTTTCCATCCTGAAACCGATTTTTTCCGGGACGGGGCAGGCATTCGGAGTGCTTGGCACCGTCATCGGAACCACGGCGGACGTCACCCTGGCACTCGTGCTGATTCCGATCTATTTCTTTTTTTTCGCCTGGCAGTTTGACAGCGCCCTCGCACAACTCCGCCGGTATATCCCTCCCGGGTATCGGCCCCGGGCCCGTCATATCGTCCGGAGGATGGACCAGGCCGTGAGCGGATTTTTCCGCGGCCGACTCACGATCGCCCTAGCCTCTGCCGTCCTCTACTCGGTCGGATGGGCGCTGACCGGCATCCGCTATTGGTTTATCCTCGGCTTGATCACCGGCATTCTCACGATCATTCCCTATGCGTCATTGATCGGCTGGCCATTGGCCGTGCTGTTGAAATATCTGGACGGGTTTTCCGCCGGCGCTGGCTCCTTCGATGTCATGACGGTTGTAGTGTGGCCGTCTGTGGCCTACCTCGTGGTGCAATTCATTGAGAGTTGGTTGCTGACACCCTGGGTGCAAAGCCAATCGATGGAAATGAACGCGGTGACCGTGCTGATAGTGGTGTTCATCGGCGGAGCGCTGGGTGGATTTTATGGTCTGCTTCTGGCGATCCCCATTGCCGCCTGTCTCAAAATCCTCGTCCAGGAATTGGTGCTACCGCGGTTGGAACACAACGCCGCGGGCCCGCCTCCTTCTTTTTGATCCGTGAAAGGAACGATGATGGCAACCACGGTGGCTGATCTCTTGGTCGAACGCTTGATTGAATGGGGAGTCGATACCATCTTCAGTCTCCCCGGCGATGGCATCAACGGCATCTATGAGGCCTTGCGAACCCGCCAGGACAAAATCAGGGTGGTGTTGGTCCGGCATGAAGAATCGGCCGCCTTCGCGGCCTGCGGGTACGCCAAGTTCACCAGGCGATTAGGCGTCTGTCTCGCAACCTCCGGACCGGGAGGTATCCACCTTCTGAACGGGTTGTACGATGCGAAATGTGACGGACAGCCGGTGCTCGCCATCACGGGGCATACGTACCACGATCTGATCGGCACGCACTATCAACAGGATGTCGATCTGGAGCGGCTCTGCTCGGATGTCGCCGCCTATAGCCAGAGGGTCATGAGCCCGGCTCATGTCGGTAATGTGGTGGACGAGGCGATCAAAACGGCCATTTCACGACGGACCGTGGCCCACATCACTATACCAAAAGATATTCAGGACTGGAGCGTAGAAGATCGCGGATCCAAGGCCAACATTCCCGGCCATAGCGGAGACCTGTACAGCGACCCCCTCCCCCTCCCCTCTCGATCACTGCTCGAGAAGGCCGCAACGCTCATCAATGCCGGCTCGAAAATCGCCATCCTCGCAGGACGGGGCTGCTTAGGCGCGAGAGCCGAAGTGCTGCAGCTGGCTGAATTGCTGGGCGCGCCGATCGTCAAGCCGCTCCTCGGGAAGGCCGTGGTGCCGGACGACCACCCATTGACCACCGGCGGCATTGGGCTCCTCGGTACGGCGCCCTCTCAGGAAGTCCTTGAAGCCTGCGATACCCTCATCATCGCCGGCACCAGCTTTCCGTATCTGGAGTTTTATCCGAAACCGGGCCAAGCACGAGCCGTTCAGATTGATTTGGATGCCGCTCGCATCGGCTTGCGGTATCCGATCGAGGTCGGTCTCGTCGGACATTGTTGGGATGTCCTTCGCGCGTTATTGCCGCTGCTGGAGAAGAAATCGGATCGCAGCTTTCTCAACACCGCGCAAGCCAGCATGCAGCAATGGAATGAGCTCATGGAGGAGCGAGGCACCAGAACGGATACTCCTCTTAAACCACAAGTCGTGGTACGAGGCCTCAACGAGTTCCTCGCCGACGACGCCATCATCTGTTGCGACACAGGCACGGTGACCACCTGGGCTGCCCGGCACATCACCATCAGGGGAGACATGCAATTTTCAGCTTCCGGCACACTCGCGTCGATGGGCAATGGGCTCCCCTATAGTCTGGGAGCGGGTATTGCGTATCCTGGCCGACAGATCGTCTGCCTCGCGGGAGACGGTGGCTGCACGATGTTGATGGGCGAACTGGCCACGCTGGTGAGGTATGGCCTGCCGGTTAAAATCATTGTCCTGAAAAATAATCTGCTCGGCATGATCAAGTGGGAACAGCTGGCGTTCGAGGGCAATCCGCAATATGGCGTCGATCTTCAACCGATCGACTTTGCGCTCTTTGCGAAGGCCTGTGGCGCCACGGGATTGACGGTTGACGATCCGGGCGACGTCCGTGAGGTGCTGCGAGAGGCCTTCGCCGTTCAAGGGCCGGCCGTGGTCCAGGCGGTCATTGATCCGTTGGAACCACCGCTACCCGGGAAAATTACGACGACGCAAGCCTGGCAGTTTGCGAAGGCCTTAGCCAAAGGGCAGGATGACCGATGGGGCATCATCAAAACGTTGGTCGAGAGCAAAATTAGAGAAGTGGTGTGAAGCAACCGCGTGTACTGGCACTTAACGGGGAGAGCCTATGGAGCCGACCGGCCGCCGAAGATGGGTGATTGCGGAAGGATATATTCCATCCAAAAGCCACGGGCCGGAACCACAAATGACGAGCCACGAAACCATGTGCATCCTCAACTCTTCGGACCAGGATGCGACCGTGCAGGTCACGATTTTTTATGCGGATCGCGAACCGGTCGGTCCCTATATTATTCAGGTTCCCGCCCGCCGAACAAAACACGTCCGCTTTAACGATTTGACTGATCCAGCCCCGATTCCTCTGGATACGGATTTCTCCAGCCTGATCGATTCCAACGTCCGCATCGTCGTGCAACATACCAGGCTGGATTCCCGGCAGGCTGAAAATGCGCTCTTCAGCACGATGGCCTTTCCTGTCTGAGCCGCCCCGCACAGGAACGTGCGAAACCCGATCTCGCCAAGACTTCAAGAAGCAACTACTCTTCCAGGGAACCCTCTACCGATTGACCGTCAGGCGGCTCTCACCACCTCGTGCTGAGTCGTCGTCGCCAGTTGCGCAGACCGGTTCCGCAAAATGACTTCATCGATGATGTCGCCACACTGTACGCAACGCATCGCCATAAACCAGTAACCACCAAGGCTCTCCCCGATATCCATACAGCGTTCATCGACCAGGAATCCGCCGCAGCGGAGGCATCGGCAGGTATCGTGTTGAGCAACAACAGGAGTAGATCTGGTTTTGCCGGTGAGAGGAAGGCTTCTCGTCGTGGTGGCATTCATACGGTTCTCCTTTCGTCGTGATCCTGATAGGCTTCGGCGGAATGTCTTCCACCGATTGTCATGATCACTGATAACAGTCCCGTACGATTCACTCTACTAGCACTCCCCCCAGGTCCCCTAGCAAAGCACCCTGGCGGAACTTCGACATTATCCTGCCAGCCGGCGCACCATATTCTTCGTAATACGTTGCCTCGTGGTGAAGTAGGTCTTCCATGGATCCTGTCGCAAGTGCTCGAGTCTTTCGGCAATATTGTCGACTGTGAAATGGTCTGAACGGAGATCGGCCGACAATTCATTCCAGGCGAGCGGAACCGAGACGGGCGCGCGAGGCCGCGCGCGAGTTGAATAGGCGGCCACCGCCGTGGCCCCTCGGGCGTTACGCAAGTAGTCGACGTAGATCTTGCCCTTGCGTTTCTGTTTCGACATGTTGGCGAGAAATCGTTCCGGAATCGCGCGGACGAGATGATCAGCCACGGCTTTGGAGAAGGTCTTTACCTCATCCCACGTATGGGCGCGTTGCAACGGGACGACGACATGCAGCCCCTTGCCTCCTGTCGTCTTCACGAATGAGACGAGGTCCAGCTCCTCGAGCAAGGTGCGCAGCAATTGCGCACCTTCAATCACCAATGACCATTCGACCGCAGGATCGGGATCAAGATCCAGAATCATCCGGTCCGGCCGTTCGAGCTGGTCTCGCTTTGCCCCCCAGGTATGAAGTTCCAATACCCCCATCTGCACCAGCCCAATCAGCGCGGGAAGATCATCCGCCACCATGTACCAGGACGAGCCTTTTTCTTCCGGGATCTCGACCCGGCCCACAGTGTCG
>CAADGJ010000164.1 GCA_900696505.1 uncultured Nitrosospira sp. | reverse complement strand
GAGTTGGGCGTGGAGACGCTCATCTGCATGATCAACTTTCCGATGAAGGACGCGCGAACGAGATACCTGTATTACTGGAGGCGAGACCCGCTGATCGTCACGTCGACCTTTGGATTACTGGAACAGTTGAACGAGCGGGAGTTCACCGTTGAGCGCATGATGGCTCATCTGGCGGCGGCGGTCGTCGCAGGAATCCCGCCGCATCCCCGGCGGGTGGGACCGGCTGACTGTCCCCTCTTCTACAATGAACAGCGGGACATTCGTTTGATCGCGGGCCGGCTCACGTTCTGTGCCAACTGTCGAAAACAATTCAAAGACAAACCGGCGCAGGAACGCCTGCGGGCTGCCGAGCGGCTTCTTGCCGCCTATCCGTAGACGGCACACTGGTCATTCGGGTTGGTAACAGTCCCGCACGGCCTTGAGCAAATTCTCCGGCGTGCCGATGTCTAAGTAGCGCGCGCCGGGGAATTTCACGCTCTTTGTATAAGCCTGCATCGTTGGAAAATGAGACCCTGAGCAGCGCGATTTTGAGTGGGAAATGAAAACTCCGGGAATCTGAATTTCCGCGACGGGAGGGACCATTAGCGGTAGATTATTGCTGTGTCTACCAAGATTAAGACATTCGTCCTCTGCTGCAGTACTCTTGTACTGACGGCCTGCCCACAACCTCACGCTGTTCCGCCTCCCTCGTTTCCGCCGTCATGGGAAACGCTCATTCGCAAAGGCGACATCGAACAGGAGTATTGGCGATATCCTGAAGCCGAATACTACTATTCCCAAGCCGTGACACGCGCCCAGGAATTCGGAGCCGATGACGCTCGCCTGGCAAGGTCGTTACGAAGCCTGTCTTCCGTTGTCTCAAGCCGAGGAAACTATGCAGCAGCTAAGCAGTATGGGGAGCAGGCACTTGGCATATATCGACATCTCTTCGGGCCGGAGAGCGGTGAAGTTGGCATGACCGAATACATACTGGGCAGCATTGCCGCAGAGCACGGCTCATTCAGCGAAGCCAAACAACTCTACATGCAATCGCAGAGGCACATCGCTGCGGCTTACGGCCCCGAAGATCCTCGCCTAGGCCAGCCGATGATAGACTTGGCCGGGCTATATCTGATGACCAATCGCATGATCGAAGCAGAAAATCTGCTTCGACAGGTCGTCACACTGTCGGACAAACCTGAGAACCGCGATCCATCCAGACTGAGTCTGGCTCTTCGCCATCTCGGCGCCCTCCTCCTCACGCAAAAGCGATTGGACGAAGCCGAGCCGATGTTGAAAAGGTCTTATGAGATCGCAATGAAGGAACTAGGAGAGAATCACCCTCAAACAGCCGCCAGCCTTTCTGTCTGGGCAACTCTTCATCTTCTCCGTGGGCATCCGGAAGAAGCGGAGCCACTGTTCGGCCACGTGATCCACATGGTGGAGCGAAGCAGCGGCACGTCTCATCCAGAAGTGGCTGGGGTCCTCGGTAATCACGCGAACGCTCTGATCGCGACAGAACGTTATGTCCAAGCCGAGCAACAATTACATCGGGCATTAGAGATCTACGAGAAGCAGACGGGTCCCAGCTCCACGAAACTTGCCGATACGCTGGTGTCTCTGGCAATGGTGATTGGAAAGCAGGGGCGCGCCGATGCGGAAGCGATCTTCACGCGTGGCCTGACGCTCACAGAAACCACATACGGGTCCGAACATCTTCGCTTCGCCAGGGCCTTGAGCCTCTATGCTGAATTTCTCCGGCATCAAAACAGGAATGCGGAAGCGGATGTAGTTATGGAAAAGGCCGAGTCCATTCGAACCAAGAGTGCGCCTGGGCGTCCTACCTCGTAGCACCGCATTCACGGGCACACATCCGATGTCTTCACAGCTCACCCCATCCAGGAAACAACGGTTCATGTCACACCGGCTGTCGAGTCTTGGCCTCGTGCTCTGCCTGCTGGGGATGCCAGGCTGCTTCTCTCATATCTCCTTTCAAGAGGCGCCTGCACCGACGGCAGACCAAACCGTGCTCTATATCTCTCGGACCGACTCTCCGCCAAGGCTTCGCAAAGCCTCCGTGTTCATCAATGACCGACTGGTGGGCAACCTCGCCGCGAAAGAATTTACCTGGATCACCGTTCCATCTGGCACATACATACTGCACGTGAAATGGTCACCGGAGTTGGCGATCCCGTCGGAAAATATCAATCTGCACATCCGCGAGAAAGAAACCATCTTTGTAAAAATCGACTCGGCCACGGTCTTGTTCTTAGGTGGGAGTGTAGTGAAGGTTCGGCTATCTGGCGGCAACCATCCGGATCAAATCACGCAAGTCTGGCCGTTGAATTATGTGGAACCCAAGGCACTTACATTGACGCCGCTCGAATAATCCGCCGACGAAAAGAGTGGGCTGTATACCTACAGAATCTAGCTGTTGCTCGTCCTCAGCTACCGATCTACTCACTGGGCACAGTCCGCAACGCCGCAACTAGCGAGAACATCTGCATCAACCTATTTTTCCGCCGAACTCCCGCACGGCCTTGAGCAAATTCTCCGGTGTGCCGATGTCAAGGTAGCGCGCGCCGGGGAATTTCACGCTCTGCATCACGAGCCCTGCCTTCATTGCGGCCTGCAGCACAATGCCCACGGCTAAATCCCCGCCCGGGTCGTTGGCCTTGCTCGCGAGCCGGTCAAGATTGCGCTTCGTCTCATCGGCCCGAAGAAAGCGGTGGAGAAAATCCGTGAACACCGGCGTCCACACCGCGCAGCACCACCCGTAGGTCAGAGTCGTGGAGGCTGGTTTCATGACGAGAGCATGGATGCGACCTTCCTCGTCACAATCCACCATATCCCACACGCGCGGATCTTCAATCAGATGTAACCCGAGCACGACGTCCACCCCCGTTTCCTCCTGGCGTTGGATCAACCGGGCATAGGCATCGTCAGGCCCGAACAGAATGTCCGGAAATCCAAAGGCCACTCGCTTCTGGGCCAGGAATGGATAGGCACGATCGAGCGTATCAGGTGGTCCGAGCGACCCGGCGATCACGAGATAGGCCAGCGACAGACCAACCAGGTCGCCCTCTCGAAAATAATTGGGGATATCCCATTTGCCGTCCTTGATCACGAGGAAGGCCTTGGTGATTCCGGCCGTCTTGAATTTTTCCAGCAGATACTGTGCGGCCACTTTGGGACGCGGCAGCCCGCTCTTTTGATCCATTGCGAACCCGACCGGATAGACTTCCTTGCTGCAAGGAAACGGCTGCAGGCGTTTGGCCATTCCCGCCGCCGGCACGAGGCCTACCACTTCTAACGGCACCTGGGGAGGCAGGTCGGAGTGCTCACGCGGATCGTTCATTTCATCATCCTCTGTTGGCTCGTAGACTGCTCGCCGACGATTTCCTTGTAGTACGTTTCCACCATAGCAGCCCGAGCCTGGTCGACCACGACAAGCTGACGTTGATCGAACGTGTTGGCGCAATAGAGATAGGCAAACTCGCCTGCCCGTCCCCACTCCACATGCAGCTGCCGCCCATCGGCTTCTTTCCTGGTCACATGATGCACGACCTGTTTCGCGGGCAGATTCAGCCAGGCCTGCTGCGCGGAGGCGTCGTGGTTTTCGTATAACGGTTGTTCTGGGTCTACTCGAACAGACCGCAACTGTTGCACATGAAGTGGCGGGGCACCGTCCGGCTCGGGCGCTTCATTCCATGGCAGAGCGCTCGACGGGGAAGCCAAACCCGTCACGTACAGAGGACCGTCGTCGGTCACTTCTTCGATGGAACGATACCGGATCGGTTCAGGCGGGAGGTGCAATGCGAGGCCACGCGCCGCCAACGCCCGCTGAAAGGGAATGCGCCGAGCGAGTTGTCTGGTTTTCTCAAAGAGGATCATTCGACCGTTCCCGTTCAGCACGTTGCGCAGCCGATCCAACCGGAGCCCCACCCCGGTCCGCTGCTCGAACTCCGACTGAGCCTGAGCATCCAAAGCCCGGGTGAAATCCTGCCAGTCACGGCTGGGAAGGCCCGGATCCTGTTCGGCCTGGAGCAGCGTATGCGTGACGACGATCAGATCATAGCGGCCGCTGAGCTCATGCTGCTCGAGATCGAGACATTCGAAGCGCACATTGCTCAGTCCCAATTCTTGCGCCCGCTGTCGCGCGAGGGTGACAGAGGCAGACGAACGATCGATGCCCACCACGGTCGCATCGGGACAGCGCTGTGCATAGAAGGTGGTCAGCAGGCCGATACCGCATCCGGCGTCCAGGATGGTCTGGGCGCCCGGAAGTTGAGCGGCAATCCGCGAGCCGACCTCAAGATAATATTCGTAACGTTGACTGTAGAGGGCGGGAATGAATCGGGCCTGCGCCGTCAAATCGTAGAAGGCGATTTCAGCGGACGCCCCGTCGGTCGCCGCTCGCTTCGCTTCGATGGATTGGTGCAGGGCAACCAGATCTTCGGGGGTGAACACCTCCCGTTGCCAGGCAAAATACGCGGCATCGGATTCGATGTGCCGGAGTCCCCACCAAGCGAGATGCTCACGCAGGGCGTTGTCGATGTCGTCATTCCGGTCAGCAGGCACAATGCCCTCTTGCCGGAAGAGCCATCACGATCGGTGCGTTACGGCCGCTTGAGCATAATGGCATCTTCATAGGCCAGCGGAACGGGATGCGGATGCCGGAGTTGCCCGCTGCCGAACACGACATACTTTTCACAGGTCAGCTGGTTGAGCCCGATCGGCCCTCGCGCGTGATGGCGGGCCGAGCTCAAGCCGATATCCGCGCCGAATCCCAGACTGTCTCCGGCATTCAATCGGGACGAGGCATTGACCAGGACCGACCCCGCATCCACCTCTTTGCTGAACCGCATGGCGGACTCATAGGACTTTGTCACGATGACGCAAGTGTGGCTGGGACCATGCTGGGCAATATGCGCCAACGCCTCCTCGAAGCCCGGCACCATCTTGATGGCCATGCTGGGTCCCTGAAACTGCTTGTTCCAGTCCGTTTCCTGCGCCGGTTTGACCGCCTTATGCCCCGTCATGAGCATTTGGCCCATCAAGGATACGGTCTTCGGGCAGCCGTAAATATCGATTTTGAATTCATCCAGCAACCGAAGGATCAACGCCGACAAGAGCGGGCGGGCAATACCCTGATGAACCAGCAGTGTATCCACCGAGTTAGGCGCCGAGGGATTCTGCACCTTGGAGTTCACGACAATATTTTGCGCCAGGGGAATTTCCACATCATCGTCGATATAGACATGCGTAATCCCGCCGTCATGGCAGAGGATGGGCATCTTGGCCTGCTCCTGCACCACTTTCCGCAACCCTGCGCCGCCGCGCGGGATGATGGCATCCAAGGCCTTGCCGGACTTGATCAGTTCCAAGGCCGCCTCTTTTTCCTGCCGATCAATGATCGTACAGGCGCCCTTCGGGATACCGGCGTCATGCATGGCCTTCGTAAGAGCGGCCGCAATCACGTGCTGCGTATGGGTCCAATCCGGTGACCCGCGGAAGACACAGACGTTGCCTGACTTCAGGCAAAGGGCCAGCGCATCAATTGTTTCCAGCGGTGACAGCTCGGACACGATACCGATCACGCCGATGGGGACCCGTACCCGGCTTACCTGGAGACCGTTCGGTTCCTCGTGGCGGCCCAACACCTCACCGAGCGGATCCGGCAGATCCGCAATGTGATGCAGGCGATCCACGAGCGCCTTGACGTCATCGGCTGTCATACGGATCCGGGCCACGGCATCCCGCACACGTTCACGGTTTTCATATCCCGTCATCGACTTTCCAACCGCGTCCACATCCGTTTCGTTCGCCGCCAGGATGGACTCCTCCGCTTCTGCCAGAGCCGTCGCCATACCGCGTAACGCCTTATCTCGTATGGGACCGGAAAGAAGCGACGTGGGACGTACCGCTT
>CAADGJ010000163.1 GCA_900696505.1 uncultured Nitrosospira sp. | reverse complement strand
CGGGATGACGAACACCGGCGAAGACGCGGTACCCAAGTGTGTCCAACGCGAGGGCGCAGGCGGCTCCGATGCCCGATGAGGCGCCGGTGATGACCACGGAGTCTGACGGGGAAGAGGTTGAAAACCAGTTGGGCATGTCTCGCATTCCTTGTGTCTGGCCGCGTACCCTACCATACTTTACGGTGTGACCCTACAGTCAGATGTATCCGATGACGTGCGAGAGGCGCTGTGCCTTCGGCGTAGAACAAGCAAACGCTCGAGCGATGAGAGGAGCAGGCATGCACACAGAGAAATGCAAATGGGCGCTGCTGCTTATGATGGGACTGAGCCTGGCTGCATACGTGTCTCCCTTGAACGCAGGCACGGATCAGAAGGGAGTCGTCGCCACGGAGAAGCTTGTCACGGTGCAGCCGCGGGAAATCGATGAGGTCTTAGACAATCCCGGGATGGGATTTGCCGACTTTCACTTCGGCTTCGGTCATCCTCCGAAGCCTGATGAATATCCACATACGACCGTGGCTTATTTCCGTTGGCCCTGGGCGGAACTGGAACCGGCCGAGGGCCAGTACAATTTTGCGTTGGTGGACGGGGTGATCGCACAGGCCAAGGCTAAGGGTGAGACCCTCGCCATCCGGATCGTCTCAGAATATAAGACCGGCACCCCGCAATGGTTGCTGGATAAGGGAGTGGCCAGCATCAAAGAAACGGACGGGATTTTTCCTGACTATAACAATCCCATCTTCCTCGACTACCACGAACGTCTCATTCGCGCGTTCGGCGAGCGGTATGGCCGGTCGCTCGACATCGATCATGTGGATATTGGATCTGTCGGGTGTTGGGGTGAATGGAATACGGCGTGCTGTGTCGGCGCAGAGACGCAGTGTAAGGCCTATTACCCCACTGAAGCGAATCAGCTCGCCATTACCGATTGGTATCTTAAATATTTCTCCGGAACTCCCCTTGTGATGCTTCACGGAGGACAATTGCAATATGCGGCCTCGCGAGGGGCCGGTTGGCGGGCTGATTGCTTCGGTGACTACGGCTATTTCTCTCCCGACTGGAATCACATGGAGCATGCCTATGCCCCAGTCCTGGAGGCGCAGGTAGTGGCCGACGCGTGGAAACAGGGGCCGGTACAGATGGAAGTCTGCGGCTATATCCATGAATGGTACGAACGGGGGTTCGATCTCGACCGCATTCTCGAGAAGGGGTTGGAATGGCATGTCTCGGTATTGAATGCCAAGTCCAAACCGGTACCCGCAGCCTGGCGGCCGCGTTTCAATGAATTCCTGAAAAAAATCGGGTATCGATTTGTGCTGCGTGAGTTGACCCACCCGGCCGCGATCGGAGCCGGAGAATCGTTCATGCTTCACTCACGGTGGGACAATAAAGGGGTGGCGCCCATCTACCATGCCTGGCCGCTGGCGTACCGGTTGCGTTCGGGCACGGATAAAGTAGTCGCGCAGTGGACGAGCGCTGCCGATCTGAAGCGGTGGCTGCCGGGGCCTTCGCACCTGGCTGAGGATGCGGTGGTGGTGCCGACCACCGTTCCTGCCGGCGTCTATACGCTTGATGTCGGGATTTTGTCTGAGGATGCGAAGTCTGCAACGGTCGAGTTAGCGATAGAAGGCAAACGGACCGACCGCTGGTACGCCGTGTCGCGCGTGGAGATTCGATAGGCTGTCGGCCATCGCGCAGGTGGGTTCGATCTGGGAAGAGCTGAAGATGCGGGAAGGCGACTTGGCCTCGACCTGCATCTTTAGACAGCCAGGGCGGGTGCCGCCACCTGCTCGAGGCGGAGTACCGTCATCACCTGGTTGCCGTTGCCGCGGTATTCGACCTGATCGAAGCTGACTTTGTTGGCCATGGCGATTCCTCGTCCGTGGGTATCAAAGGCCCGCTCGGGATCGAAGTCCATGTATTTTTGCCAGTCGAATCCTTTTCCCTGATCGGTGATGTGCAGCGACAGCCCCTGCGGAAGGCGAGAAAATTTTGCCGTGGCGACACGCGACGAGTAAGGGGGCGAGCTGAGCCGATGAGCGATTTCTTCTTCCAGCTTATCTTCTTCGATGAGGCGTGACTTTTCCTTATACCCGATGCTCAGGTTGCCGTGTTCGATCGCGTTCAAGGTCAGTTCGAGGATGCCGGTGACGACGCGATCGGCATCGGGATAGGCATGTGCGAGCAACATAGCGAGGTTTCGTGCTTCTTCGGGCGTTCTAAAGTGGAATGTCCCCGACTCCAACAGACGCATGGTCGTCGTGGTCCGGCGCAGATCCTGCCGGATGTCCAGATAGCTGATGTGGTCGCGGACCGCGGCATCAACAATGGCCTGAAGCGTCGCCTGGTCGAACGGTTTAGCCAGATAATAGTACGCGCCGGCCTGTAGTCCCTCCAGGGTCTGCTGATGTGTTGAGGCCGCAGTCTGCATGATGACGGGAATCTGGTTCAGCCCATCATGTTGCTTCATTTTGTGGAGGACTTCCATCCCGTCCATCCCGGGCATGATGCGATCGAGAAGCACGGCATGGAAGCGATCGGGCTCGGCCTCCAGCATCTCCCAGGCTTGCCGGCCGTCCTGCGCTGTGGTGCAGCAATATTGACGTTCGGGAAGAAACTCTCTCAGAATTTTGAGGTTCAAAGTCGAGTCATCGACCAGTAACAGTTGCGGTTGAGAAAAAATCATAATATGGAGCACCTCCGCTTGGCGGCCAAGCCGTCGGAAGAAACAGACATAGGGCATGGTCTCACATCGTAATGCAAGACCGTGATATGTCTATCGGAAGCCTCTGAAGAATACTTAAGTGAAAAGGAAGAAATATCGCGATAGACTCCGCCGGCGTCGAACCGCCG
>CAADGJ010000162.1 GCA_900696505.1 uncultured Nitrosospira sp. | reverse complement strand
TACCTTCCCGTCCTCGACTCCCCTTCGGCCGACGTGCAGGCGCCGGTCGTGTTTGTTGGATACGGAATCTCCGACCCGGAAAGTGGCTTCGACGAATACGCGGGCCTCGATGTTCGTCAGAAGGTCGTGCTCTTTTTGCGTGGCAAACCCGAGCAATACGCCAAGCAGGTGTCACATGCGGATAAGGCCCATGCCGCTCACGCCCATGGGGCGCTGGCCTACCTCACTGCCACCGGACCAATCCTCACTGCTTATGAAACTCGCCGCGGAGTTACCGGCCGACCGAGCGCCTTTTACGGCCTCACGGAGCCGGGTCGTACGATTCCCGGTGCCTGGATCAGCACCGCCCGCGCGATGGCCATACTCCACACTGACCGAACAGGCCACGAGGATCGGCTACGGACGTTGCAGCAACACCTCAATGAAGGCCAGCCACCGCAATCGATCGCGACGGATACCGTCGTCACCATGCGTTGGCACAGCGCAGTTCAGGACGGCCTGCTTCACAACGTCGTCTTGACCGTACCGGGAAGCGACCAGGCGAAGGCAGAAGAAACGATCGTGATCGGTGCGCACCGCGATCATTTTGGACGCCAAGGCGGCCTGCTGTTCCCAGGAGCCGACGATAACGCCTCCGGAACAGCCGTGCTGCTCGAGATCGCGCGCGTGCTGCAAGCCGCCTCGGTCCAGCCGAAACGGTCGATTGTCCTGATTTCGTTCAGCGGAGAAGAACAGGGGTTGGTGGGATCCAAATTCTATATCAGCCAGCCGACTGCGCCCTTACGTTCGACCTTGGGGATGATCAATATCGACCACGCAGCGGTCGGCAACGGACGCCTGACGATCGGTGTCACCGGGATGGATAAGGCTGCCGCGCAGCAGGCGGGGCAAATGGCAGGCGTAGCAGACCGCCTTGATGTCTTCGGCTTTTTCCCCGGCGGAGATCATGTGCCGTTCAAGGAGGCGGGCATTCCCACGGTCACGGTGGTGAGCGGAGGAATTCATCCCCATTTCCACCAGCCCACAGACACCGCCGAGACTATCAACCCTGATATTCTTTCAGCGGCTGCCCGATATGTCCTCGCCATACTATGGCAGCTGGCAGACGCGCCATAACACAGCGGAGCGGGGCCACGCATTGCCCGCGCTACTTCACCGAAACCACCTCGACTTTACCGACCCGCCGGATGACCGTGATCCCGACATCGAGGTCATGCCGCCGAAGCAACAGGTCCACCGACGCGGTGCCGACCGTCAGATTTTTGATCTGCATCTTGTCGATAAAGTCCGGAAGAATCGGATGGTTGAAGATCACTTTCTGTTCCGACGCGACAATCGACAAGCCCAGGCAGGCCTGGAGGACCATAAAGGCGGATCCGGCCGCCCAGGCCTGCGGATTACAGGCGACAGGATATCGGGTGAGGCCTTGGCCGGGGCGACGGACAAACCCGCAGAACAGTTCCGGCAACCGGTGAAAATCGAGGACGAGACTCACCTCGAACATCCCGGTCATGATTTTTTCCACGCCGGCCTTGAGGCCATACCGCGCGAGACCGACGGCGATCATTGCATTGTCATGTGGCCAGATCGATCCGTTGTGGTAGGACATCGGGTTATACCGACGTTCGGAATCGGCCAGGGTCCGCACGCCCCACCCGCTGAATAACTCATCAGACATGAGCGTCTCCGCCACGCGCCGCGCATGCTCATCGCTGGCAATGCCTGTGTAGAGACAGTGACCGGCGTTCGACGTCTTCACTTCGCAGGGGCGCTTGTGCCCATCCAGGGCAAGAGCATAGGTCGACGAGGCTTCGCACCAGAAGGCCTCCTCGAACCGTTCCTTGAGTGACCGAGCCTGCCGTCGCAGCTGACTGGCGCGATCGACGTAGCCCAAGGCTTCCGCTAGTTTCGACGCCTGGACCTTGGCGTCATACACATAGCCCTGCACTTCGCACAACGCGATCGGTCCTTCGGCCAAGGAACCGTCCGCGTGCGAGATGGAATCATGGGAGTCTTTCCATCCCTGGTTATCCAAGCCGGTGGGCGATTTCCGCACATACTCGACGAAACCATCGCGATCGATATCTCCATACGTATCCATCCAGGTCAATGCCGCTTCCAGATTGGGCCAGATGGATTGAATAAAGGGCAGGTCTGCCGTGCGCTCGTAATAGGCCCCCGCCAGCATCACGAATAACGGGGTGGAATCGACGCTGCCATAATAGAGCCCGAAGGGAATTTCGTGCAGCGCCGCCATTTCGCCCTTGCGGGTTTCGTGAAGAATCTTCCCCGGCTCGGCATCCTGAGCAGGATTGACCTCCTTCGCTTGAGTGGACGCCAGATAAGCCAATACCCCACGCGCCAATTCCGGTCTGATCCACAAACACTCCATCGCCGTGATCACGCCA
Organism: uncultured Nitrosospira sp.; assembly: GCA_900696505.1. Lineage (GTDB taxonomy): Bacteria > Nitrospirota > Nitrospiria > Nitrospirales > Nitrospiraceae > Nitrospira_A. The sequence continues at coordinate 6,221 of CAADGJ010000162.1, read as the reverse complement.
TCCCGCCCGAAGGGGGTGCTGAACCAGGGCACACCGGCGTAGGGATACGGACCTTCACTCGTATCGGTGACCATCATGCGAACGTCCAAGACAGAACGGTTCCACCACTCATTGAACTGCGCGTTGGACGTTTGGATGGTACAGTCTTCCGTCTGCTCGGCGCCGAATGCCAATCCGGCTTCCGCCATCGCCGCATCATAAGACAAGAGCGGCCGATGACTGTCCACCTCATCGCAGGCCACCATGACCGCTACGGCTATCTCCCCTTTCGGTTCCAGTTCGATGCCGAAGGTGGCTTGTGACGCGGTAATCTCCAACGGCTCCGGGACAAACTGAATCCGGGCCTCCCGCGTCACTTCGTCGAGACCTTCGTATCGCAGCACCAGGAGATCTTTCCGTAAGATGTTCGGCAACATGCGGCCTTTGCGCTCGCGTTTTTTACCGCGCACCTCAAAGATGTCGGCGAAGTCGGCCTCGAATCGGATCGAGAGGGTCATCTTCACTGGCGCCAGGCTGTAGTTCGACAAACGAAACCGCTCATAACTCACGCCATTCCAGAGAAAACGAGAGCGAAAGACGTGTACGCTGCCGCGCGGGATGGCGATGCGTCCGTCCCGATACAAGTCCGGGTTGGTCAGATCCACGGCCAGCAAGGCGTTGTCTTCCTTTACCGTCGAGCTCAACAGCATCGGCCGATCATTGTTCAGAAATATTTCCTGCCGCGAGAGAAACCGAGTCCCTTGATGGAACACGCCTTGTGTGCCCCGGCCTACCGGTTGAATGTCGCCATACCGGTCAAACACACCGAAGGTTTCTCCATGCTTGAGCACACGCGTCCGGTCATCGGCCATCGATGAACTGGCCAGGATATAGAACTGATCATTCACGCTAATGATTTCTTCCACGTTTTCCTCCCGTCATCCCTGAACGATCGATGCAATGAGCGCGGCCTGTGCCATCACACCTCACCAATTCCTGCCTGCTGCTCGCTTCGTCTTTGGACAGGGTCTCTCGACCCGTGCAATCATATGATACGGATGTGGACTCAATGACTTGTGGGCTGCGTCACCATAACAACGGACCGGGCGGCTTCTTCGGCAGGCACGCTCGTCTCGGACCAATTGACCTGCACCCATCGGGCCACTCGCCAGGACACCACCGCCGATAAAAACAGACCCACCCCGATTCCAAATACGCTGGGACGCTCACCGAATTCCTGCGTCACCCAGCCGAAAATCGTCATGCCGGCGATCGCAGAGGTCATCGCCCCAAGATTGTAGATAGCCAGCACTCGCCCCAATAACGTCGTGGGCGAAATTTCCTGCAAGACCCCCCAGGCCACCGGGGTCAGCGTGCCCGCGCCCATGCCGATGATGACCATCAGCACGGCGGCTACCAACCGGTTCGATGTAAAGAGCAAACCCAGAAGGGTCAGGCCGCTGATGAAACTGGACACCGCCATCAATTGAATCCGCTTCGGCAGCGACCAGGACGACAGAGACACAAGTCCCAGCGAGACCAAGAGCAATCCCACACCGAAGGCCGACCACAAGTACCCGACTTCGATGGGCCCCAGATCAAGCAGCTTTTTGCCGAACACCGGAAACAACGTGCTGAACGCACTAGTGGCGAAGGTATACATGGAGGCTGCGCCGATGAGCATGAGGATGACCCGCTGCCGATGGAGCACGTACTGAAACCCTTCCATCACGTCCCGCAGGGTTCCGGCCAGGGAGCCCCCCTCCGCAGCCGGCACCGTTTCCGTGCGCGGAAAGCGGATCAACAAAAAGCACAGCGCTGATATCACATAACTGACGGCATTCACGCAGAGCACTTCTTGAGAACTCATCGTCGCAATGCCGACGCCGCTCAGCGCCGGGCCGACGATGATGCCGATGCTGGTCGTGGTCTGCAGCAAGGCGTTGGCCGCCGTGAATTCATGGCGGGACACCAGGGAAGGAATCGCGGCCGTCAAGGCAGGACCGAACACGGCAGACGCCACCGCATGAACGAACACCATGAGATACAGCCGCTCAATGCTGAACGAGTCTACCGGCAGCAAGCAGGGCAACACACCCAGCACTAACGCTCGAATCAAGTCGCTACTGATCAGCAGGAGTTTTTTGGGGACACGATCGACGATCACACCGATGAAGGGACCGAACAGAATGGGCGGTAGCGTCTGCAACAGCCCGATCATGGTGGTCTTCAGAGGAGAGCCGGTAATGGAGTAGACAAACCAGAGCAGCGCGAGTTTCGACACGCCATCGCCGATCTGCGAGACCATCTGGCCCCACCAGACCAGCGTGAAATCGCGCGTCAACAGATGCGGCGACCACTTGACGTTGGGGCGTCCTGGCCCGGTGCCGCTTGCGCGTCCCGGTTCTATAGCGTCAGCAGACTGCGTGTCGAACCTCCTGTGGCATCGGCCTCATGAACCGCGCTTATTCTCCGGCGACCAAGCGGACCGCATCGGTATTCACCGCTCGGACACCCGGTACCTGCCGTGCTGCCTGTGCCGCTTCGAGGACGATGATCTGAAACCGCGTCGCTCCGTTCAGCGTGACGACGCCGTCCTCTGTTTTCACATCGAACTTGACCGATTGCAAGGTTTTGCTTTTCTCGAACCGCTCCTTCACCAATTGGGTAATGATTTTGTCACGCTCCGCGAACAACCCATGCGCGGCGTCCGCCTCGACTTTGAGCCGGTTTTCTACGGCATGCACGCCTTCGAGGCATCGTATGATATCGGTGGCCACACGCTTATCCGACTCCTGACCAACTTTTCCCAACAAGACAAGGTCTTTATCCTTGGCATCCACTTCGATATCGTAGGGAAACAGATGGGGGTCGGCCATCAGGGCCAACTTGGCCGTCACCATTGATGAGCGAACCGGCTTCTTGGGTTCCGGTTCCGATTTCTGACGCTCTCCCGTACCGGAATCACCAGAAGGGACCGGCGCTTCCACCTGCGGCTTCGCGTCAGCCGCTTGCGGCACCGAGGGACAGGGATGCTCAGCGGCAATCTCGGCATCCTTCGGTTTCGCTTCCGGCTCCTTGGATTTTTGGTCCGGCTCTTTCGAGGATTTGGACTCACCCTCCTTCGCCTTATGTTCCGATTCCTTGGGCTTGGTCGTCGATTCCTTGGCTTTGGGTTCTTGACCTTTGGGTTTTGCTTCCCCGTCCTTGGCCTTCGGTTCAGGCTCTTTCGCCTTCGTATCGCTGTCCTTTGATTTTTGGTCAGTCGGCTTGGCCTCCGGCTCCTTCGGTTTGGACTCCGGCTCTTTTGGTTTCGTATCCGGTTCCTTTATCTTTCCTTCGGCATCCTTCGATCCCGAACCAGGTGCAACGTCGGGTTTTGTCTCTGACGGCTGCGGCTCCGAGGCCATCGACCTCACGCTCCCAAGCCCGGACGCCAACACAAACGACAAGATCCCTGCCACACACACGGTCTGAATAGTCCGCATAGGCATATGCCCCTCATGTGTAAAAGTAAACCGAGCCGAGAAGGCAGGCCCGGATTCGTCTTCGAACAGCCTGAGAGAAAAGACATACGCGACGGAGGGGCAGAAAGCAACTCCGCCCATCGCCGGCATTGGTCAAGCGCGGTGAGCTCGCGTGGCGCATACCAGCGAGCTGCCGCATAGACCGAAACGATCGTCCTGGAAGGGAGGTTATGCGACAGCCGGAGTCACCACCAGGCCACGACGGCTAACCTGCATCGTGACCATGGCAGTGAGCAAGAGGAGCAGTCCGATACCGATGAGACTGACGGCAGGCCCAAGGGTGTCGGCGGCCCAACCGAATCCCGCCATGCCCACCATGGCCGACGCCATCCCACCGACACTAAACGTGGTAAAGACCCGCCCGCGCAGATGTTCGGGCGTCACTTCCTGGAGCATGGCCCACACGACCGGGTAGAAAAGGGAGGTGCTACCACCGATGATGATGATCAATAAAAACGTGCTGAACAACACCGGAGTTTGAATCAATCCCAACGCGCACACCGCAAGGCCCCCGATCGTCAACGAGCGACCGATCTTGCCGATACGCTCCTGGAATGTGCCCTGGGGCATCCGAGCCAACCAAATTGATGCCGCCAGCATCCCGATGCCTAGGGCAGACCACAACCATCCCAACTCCATCGGTCCGACTTGCAACAGTTCCTTTGCGACCACAGGGAGAAGAAACACAAAGGCGCTGATCGCCAGATTATAGAGGACGGCCGTAATCATCAATGCAAACACCACCCGGTGCTGCAGGAAGACGAAGCGGAATCCCACCATCATGTCTTGCATGACGGGAGTCCCCAGGACATCCAGATCCTTCACCGATTTGGTCTCTCTCACACGAATCGGGAATAAGAAGAGGGCGGAGAGCAGGAAGGTGGCAGCATCCACATACAGCACATTTTGCGCGCCGATCAAAGCGATACCCAGACCGCTCATGGCCGGTCCCAACAAGACGCCGATGTTCGTGGTGCTCTGCAGAAACGCATTCGCCGTCGTCAGTTGCGACCGCTGGACGATCAGAGGCACAGCCGAGGCCAGCGCCGGTCCGAATATAGTGGACACAATGGAGACCAGGAAGACGAGCACATAGAGGCGCTCAAGCGTCAACAGATCCAGCGCGTAGAAGAGCGGTATCAACAGCACCATCAACGTTCGTAACAGATCGACGACGATCATGACCGTTTTTTTCGGGAGATAGTCGAGATAGACGCCGATGAGGGGACCGAAGACCAGAGGCGGAATCGTCTGCAATAACCCGATGGCGGTCATCTTGAGCGCCGACCCGGTCATTTCATACACGAACCACAGAAGCGCAACCTTGTTCAGTCCGTCACCGATTTGGGAGATGACTTGGCCGGCCCAGAGACATCCAAAGTCTCGGGTCGCCAACAACCGCCATCCGGTGACATTGGATTCAGGAGTGGACTGCGACTCGTCTGCCATACTGGTCCTTCCGCGAGGTTGAGATCGCGCTGACTAGAGGTTCGAAGCGTGCTGCTGCCCGGCTTTACCCGGAAGCGTAGCGGCATCCGCAATGAGTTGTTGATAGATCTTGACGTAATCGTTGGTCATGCGCTGGGCGGTGAACCGTTCATCAAAGACCTGGCGACATCGATGGCGATCGATCGTGCCCAGCTTCGACACCTGGCTCACCATTTCATCGAGGTTTTCACTGATGAAGCCCGTCACACCATGACCGATGATTTCTGGAATAGATCCCCGGCGGTAGGCGAGGACGGGTGTACCACAGGCGAGGCTTTCGATCAATACGAGGCCGAACGGTTCAGGCCAGTCATAGGGACAGACGAGCCCGATGGCGTTCCCGATAAAGTCGCTCTTTTCCGCATCGGTGATTTCTCCGACGAACTCGATCAACGGATGGTCGAGCAACGGCTCCACCACTCGCTCAAAGTAGGCACGGTCTGCGGGATCGACCTTCGCGGCCATCTTCATGGGCAAGCCGACACGTTTGGCCAACTCAATGGCTTGATCCGGACATTTTTCCGGAGAGACGCGGCCGAGGAAGGCCAAGTACTTGCCCGGTTCGGCGTTGAACTTATACAGATCTTTCGGCAACCCGTGATAGACAGTGTTGGCCCAGTTACACCAGGGCAAGGGCCGGCGCTGCGAGTCCGAAATGGAAACCAGCGGCAGCTCCGCAAAATCACGGAAGACCGGCACAAGCTCGGGCAAGTCCAACCGCCCGTGAAGCGTCGTCACCACCGGCACGCGACAGCGGCGGGAAAGGGAAAAGGCCAAAAAGTCGAGATGGGAGTGGATGAGATCGAACTGGTCGGCGGCAGCGAACACCTGCTCCATCATCTGAATGAGCGGTGCTTCGCGGTTGAAAATGCCGGTGTTGAGACGCAACGCCTGCTGACACGGGGATTCCAACTTCGCCTTGGTCACCGAATCACCGCTGGCAAACAACGTCACCTCATGACCTTGACGGACGAGTTCTTCCGTCAAGTAGGAGACGATACGCTCAGTGCCTCCATACAATTTCGGAGGGACGCTCTCCCAAAGCGGCGATACCTGGGCAATCCTCATACAAACAATCTCCTTTGATCGTAGATGCTCGGTGACGGGGGCTGAAAACCGGCGGCTGGCACTTCACCGCGCCTCCCACCGTCTGTCGGCATTCTTTCCGTTCTCCCCATGCGATTCAATTGACATCTTTGACAGGAGCGCATTGTTTTTGTCGTCTCG
>CAADGJ010000161.1 GCA_900696505.1 uncultured Nitrosospira sp. | reverse complement strand
GGTTTCACTCATGAAAAAGCCCGATTTAAATTCTCCCATGATCCCCTCCTTGGTGGTGTGACGAGGTGTAATGTCGTGACCCATTTGTTCATAGGCTACAGCAACAGATGTGCCTCGAAGGGAGAGAGGAAGAATCACTGAATTTCAGGCAGTTAGCCGCTATTCTCCGGAGAGAGCTGCAGGGCTGGTGGTTGGGATCCACCAGCCCTGGTGAAATGCACCACCGGGATGCCCTCGCTAGAGGAGCCCATTACGGTGATAGAAACGGCCGGTGGTGCAAGTGAAGAAGGCGGGTCGTATTCGGGCGGGCGCCTGCTAACCGATTATTTGGCGGGCGGGTTCCCGAAGAAATGCAGGTCTTTCTCCCCCCTGAGATGTTGCGGCGTCACGACATATTCCCCGCCGATAGCCGGCCCCCAGATTTTGTCGACCGTAGCCTTGTCTCCCCCGGTAAAAATGAACCCCATTCCTCCGGCGACGGCTCCGAGTACGGCGACGGCCATCTTGATTCCGCCGTAGGGTAAGGTCAGAAAATAACTTCCCAGGCCTTGAATGGCTTCCGATCCGGAACCGGCCGCCGAAGCCGTTCTCACCGAGAGCGTGGCTTGGCATCCGAGCACCAGGACCAACACGAACAAGGTCGTTTGTACGAGCGGGCGTGGCTGTCGAGACTTCGTCTGAGACATGAGTACTCCTTTCTGCGTATGGGCATAACCTAGGCTAAGTATCGTCGCGTAGTGTAGCGGGCCAGCTGACAAATTGCCATCTGTGGAGCAGCTGGACGCATCTCATAATTGGCTCAGCGCCTTACATTGCCTTCCGCTTCCCGGATGCGTTATTCTGCTCACAGATGATTACCGCCGAAGCCGTAACGACCTATATCCGTCAAATGTTTCCCGATGCCGCTGTCACGGTGATTGATAAGACCGGTACGCAGGACCATTTGATTGTACGCGTGACCTCTACGGGATTTGCCGATAAGAATCTCCTGGACCGGCATCGCATGGTCTATCAGGCATTAGCGGGTCCGATGAAAGACGGGCGCATCCATGCGCTGGAGATTACGGCTATGACACCGGATGAAGTGAAAAAATAAGGGGGACCAGATGGCTGACCCGATTGAAGAAGAAATTCAGCGAGAAATTCAGGCCAATAAAATCCTGATCTACGGCAAGGGCACCAAAACCATGCCCATGTGCGGGTTTACCCGGGAGACGATGCATTTTTTTGAAAAGTACGGGTATCCCTATGAACTCATCGACGTCTTATCTCAGCCCGCCAAACGCGAGGCCTTGACCAAGTTGACGAATTGGCCGACCTTGCCAAAGGTTTTCATCGACGGACAGTTTTATGGCGACACGGATATCCTGGACCCCATGGAAGCGAAGGGTGAGGTAGTGCCGCTGTTGAAAAAAGCCTTCGGCGCCGAATCGTAAGGCTTTTCGGTCCTGTAAGCCTGGTACATGATTCCTTCCGGCATTCCGCCGGTGCTCTTTCGAAAGACGGCGTCTTGTCTGCGACCGGACGAGGCGCCTGATTCATTGCTCTCCCCGTACGTTCTGCGAAACTTCCCCTAGCCCAGAGGTTTGTGATCACTCATGGGTGAGGATTATTCAGTCAAGAGTCCACTCTGCGTCGATCTTGATGGCACGCTGATCAAGACGGATTTGTTGTGGGAATCCCTGCTGGCGCTGCTCAAGCAGAATCCGCTGGCGATATTCCTTCTTCCGTTCTGGTTGATCAAAGGCAAGGCCCACTTTAAGCATGAGATTGCTCGCCGGGTCACGCTGGACGCAAGCACGTTACCCTATCACGAGGAGTTGATCGCATTTCTTGCCGAGGAACGACGGGCCGGACGGAAGCTGGTGTTAGCGACGGCGAGCCATATCAGTTTTGCTCAGGCGGTGGACGGTCATCTGGGTTTATTCGAAGGGGAGGTGTTCGGAAGTGATGCGTCGATCAATCTAAAGGGCGCGCGCAAGGTCGCGCTCCTGGCCGAGTGTTTTGGAACTCGCCGGTTCGCCTATGCAGGAAACTCGGCGGCAGATTTGCCGGTGTGGGCCGAAGCGAACGAAGCCATCGTCGTCAATGCGTCTCCCGGTTTGGCAACCCGTGCCCAGGCCCTTGCCCCCGTCAGTCGGGTTTTCAGCCAACCAGTATGTTGGTTGAGGCAGGTGGCCAAGGCCTTACGGGTGCATCAATGGGCCAAGAATGTGCTGGTGTTCATCCCGGTGGTCGCGTCCCATCAAATCACGAATCGAACGTTGATGTTGCATGCCGCGGTGGCGTTCTTCTCATTTAGTCTCTCCGCATCCTCCGTGTATATCCTCAACGATTGCCTTGACCTTGCTTCCGATCGCCGGCATCCCCGAAAGAAAACCCGGCCGTTTGCCTCCGGCAGCTTGTCGATTCCATTCGGGCTCACTCTCGCTCTTGGTTGCCTGGTGGCTGGCGTCCTATTGGCCTTCGTGCTTCCCCGGGAATTTTTCATGGTACTGACGGTGTACTTGACGTTGACGACGGCCTATTCGTTCTATCTGAAACAGTTTGTGCTTCTGGATGTGATTGTGCTGGCTCAGCTGTACACGGTTCGAGTGTATGGCGGAGGAGCCGCGACTGAGGTGGTGCCATCCCATTGGTTGTTGACGTTTTCGTTGTTCCTCTTTCTCAGTCTTGCGCTGATCAAGCGCTTTACCGAGCTGCGTGTGACGAGTCAAACGGAGGATAGGGAACTGCATGGGCGGGGGTATTGGGTGACGGATCTGGAGCAGATCTCCAGTATTGGCACGGCGAGCGGATTATTGGCGGTGTTGGTCTTGGCGCTGTATATCAGCAGCAAGGAGGTGCTACTGCTGTATTCTCATGCGGAGGTTCTGTGGCTGGTGTGCCCGGTGATGTTGTACTGGATCAGCCGGATCTGGATGCTGGCGTACCGCAATCAAATGGATGACGATCCCGTTGTGTTCGCCGTGAAGGATCCTGAAAGTTATGTGACGGCGGTCCTC
>CAADGJ010000160.1 GCA_900696505.1 uncultured Nitrosospira sp. | reverse complement strand
GTGGCCAGCAGGACAAAATCTGCCTGTTCAACGCCTTCGCGCGGATCAGACACGTATCGATCGATGGCGCCGACCTCAACCGCCGTTTTCAGATTCTCCACGCGGCGACCGATGCCGACAACTGAATCCGCCAGCTTCTGACGGCGCAGGATCATTCCTAACGAGCCGCCGATGAGTCCGACTCCGATAATGGCCACTTGTTTGAAATGTGGTGTCGTCATGAGGTAATTGGCAGATCCTTGGGACATTCCCTGGTCAACGTCGCTCTGCGATCCCTTACAATGTGCGATCGACGGCAGCAGCAATCTTGCGCAAGTCTCCCATCAGTTCTTTAAATTTCGACGGCCGGATCGATTCCTCTCCGTCACACAGCGCGCATTCAGGATTGGAATGGACTTCGATCAATAGCCCATCGGCTCCGGCAGCGATCGCGGCTTTGGACATCGGCGCTACCAAATCCCATTTGCCGGTGGCATGGCTGGGATCAACGATGACCGGGAGATGGGAAAGATCTTTGAGCGTCGGGATGGCCGCAAGGTCCAGCGTGTTCCGATATTGCGTTTCAAAGGTGCGGATGCCCCGCTCGCATAACATGACATTCCGATTGCCGCGGGACATGACGTACTCCGCGGAAAGCAGAAACTCCTTGATGGTGGCCGAGAGCCCGCGCTTCAACAGAACCGGCTTATCGTACGCGCCCACTTCCTTGAGCAACTCGAAGTTCTGCATGTTGCGGGCGCCGATTTGAATGATGTCGGCTTTTTCCAGAAAGAGCTCGATATCGCGAGTGTCGAGAATCTCGCTGACGACCGGCAGACCGGTCTGCTTCTTCGCCTCCACCAAATAATCCAACCCCTCACGTCCCAATCCCTGGAAGGAGTAGGGTGAGGTACGCGGCTTATACGCCCCGCCTCGCAACACCGTCGCGCCGGCGGATTTGACTTCGTGCGCAATACCCACGGTTAATTCCAAGCGCTCGACCGCGCAGGGACCGGCCATGATCGTAATTTTCTTATCCCCGATCTTGACCCCGTTCACATCGATGATGGTGTTTTCTTTCTTAAACTCCCGGCTGACAAGTTTCCATGGAGCCAGAATCGGCAACACGCTTTCCACACCGGGCAAGGCGGTCAACGGCTGATTGTGCAAGATCCGGTCGTCTCCGATCACCCCGATAATCGTGCGTTCCTGTCCTGCCGAGATGTGGGACTTCAGCCCCAGTTCCCGAAGCCGGTCGGTGATGTGATCGACTTCCCGCTCCGAAGCATCAGGCTTCAAGACAATAATCATGGTCTCGTCTCGCTTTCCTTATTGCGACGCGCGTGTGACGTCTTCCAGCGCGCTCAGGAACAATTGATTTTCATCCGGGAGGCCAATGGTCACCCTCAACATGCGGCCCTCGATGTGACGCACAATGATGCCCTTGGCCAACAACGCATCAAAGACTGCGCGGCCGTTTCTCCCGACATCGAAATAGAGAAAATTCGTTTCACTGGGCAAGGCCTCGAACCCCAGCCGGCGCAGACCGGCACGCACCTTGTCCATTTCCACGTGATTGAGTGAGCGGCTTGCCGCCACATGAGCGTCGTCGTCCAGCGCCGCCAAGGCGGCGCGCTGCGCCATACTGTTGGCATTGAAGGGTGGACGGATTCGATTCAGGTAATTGGTGATTTCAGGGGTGGTGATGCCATACCCGATGCGTAAACCGGCTAATCCATAAATCTTGGAAAAGGTCCGCAAGACGATGACGGGTCGTCCGGCCTTGACGTAGGCGAGTGATTCCGGAAATTCCGAATGCCGCACGTATTCGTAATAGGCCTCATCGAACACGACTACGACATGGTCGGGCACCCGCTCCATGAGGGCAGCTACTTCCGCCTTGGTCGCCATGGTGCCGGTCGGATTGTTGGGATTGCAGACAAACAGCAATCGCGTCTTCTCGGTAATGGCAGCGGCCATGGCCGGCAAATCGTGATGCCAGTTTTTCTGCGGCACTTCCACCGCCACACCATGGGCCGCCTGGACCTCCATTTTATAAATCACGAAGGTATGCTCGGCCATCACGGCCTCGTCTCCCGGCGACAGGAAGGTTCGTGCGAGGAGGCCGAGAATTTCGTCGGAGCCGTTTCCGAGAATGACCTGGTCGGGTGCCACTTTCCAGCGCTCGGCTAAGGCCCCACGCAGGCGAAACGCTCCGCCGTCTGGATACCGGTGCAGGGTCGGAACCGTCTCGGCCAGCACTGCCATGGCCTTGGGCGACGGGCCGATCGGATTTTCGTTTGACGCCAGCTTGACCACGCGCGGCAATCCCATCTCTCGCTGTAGTTCTTCGATGGGTTTTCCTGGCACGTACGGCACGAGGGAGGCGATGTCAGGGTGCACCTTCAATGGCATGGTGTAACTCGGCCCTCTAGGAATAGGCAGGATACGACCCGAGAATCTTCATGAACAGGCAGCGGCTCTTGACCTCTTCTGCCGCTTTTTTGACCCGTTCCTCGTCGATATGCCCTTCGATATCCACAAAGAAAATGTATTCCCAGGCTTTGCGACGCGAGGGACGCGATTCGATCTTCGTCATGTTCAGGCCATGGGAGGCAAAGGGTCGCAATAAGTCGTACAGGGCGCCGACTTTGTCCTTGACCGATAACATCAGCGATGTTTTGTCCCGGCCCGTTCGCTCCGGCGCCTTTTGTGACAGCACCAAAAACCGCGTGAAGTTATTGATATTGTCTTCGATCCTCGCCGTGACGACCTTTAAGCCATAAAGTTGGGATGCCAATTCCGACGCAATCGCGGCAGCCGAAGGATCATCAACCGACATTTCTGCGGCCCGCGCGGTACTGGCCACTTCAGACACCGGCACGTGCGGCAAGTTCGTCTCCAGCCAATTTCGGCATTGCGCGATGGCATGGGGGTGCGAATAGATACGTTTGATATCTCCCGCCAGTCCGCTTTTTGACATCAGATGATGCGCGACTTCCTGCAGGACTTCGCCGTAGATCAGCAGGTTGGAATCGACGAACATGTCGAGGGTGTGATTCACCACGCCTTCCGTCGTGTTCTCGATCGGCACGACGCCGAAATGGGCGCGTCCGCGCTCCACTTCGCTGAAGACGCCCTTAATACTGTTGACCGGAATATACTGCGCGGAGGCACCGAATTTTTGCATGCAGGCCATATGGGTAAACGTGGCCCTCGGCCCAAGGTAGGCAACCTTTTGAGGCCCCTCGAGGGATAACGAGGCCGACATGATTTCCCGGTACACTGCACGAATGGCCTCGGTGGGAAACGGGCCGGTATTTTGCTTGCTGAGCCGATCGATAATCGCCGATTCGCGTGCCTGCGTGTGCAAATTCGCGTCGGCATCTTTGAGCTTTTTCAGCCGGCCGATCTCGATGACCGATTTCGAACGCTCATTCAAGAGACGCAAAATCTGATCGTCGACCCGGTCGATTTCTTCGCGATGGACTTGTAAGTCATCTGACATGACGGGGGGATTCCCTTCTCGCAACACGCGCCTTTCACAAAGACGGGCTACGAAACGAGTCCAGGCCAAAGGGGCGCCGTTGGACAAGTGGGTATCCTACAGGAGCCACTGCGGGCATTGCAAGGATAGGTCTGGGGATTCAAGGAGTTGCGATCGAATCGGTCTCACTGGAAAACGGCAACAGGTCTTTCTGTTTCTTGAAATGTTCGTAGGCCAACCTCGTGGCTTGTCGGCCGCGACCCGTGCGCTCCAGAAAGCCCGCCTGGATCAAATAGGGTTCGTAGACATCTTCCAGCGTACCCTTGTCCTCTTGAACCGCCGCAGCCAGAGAATCAACCCCGACGGGTCCACCGTGAAACTTCTCAATCACGGTCAACAGCACGCGGCGATCCATTTCATCCAGCCCCGCCTCATCAACCGCTAACCATACCAGAGCATCCTGGGCTACTCGCTGAGTGATGCGGCCCCCCGCTTTGATCTCCGCATAGTCCCGGATGCGTTTGATCAGTCGGTTGACAATGCGTGGCGTTCCACGAGCCCGCCTCGCGATCTCAGCAGCCCCTGCCTCGTCGATGGGAATATTAAGCAAGCCGGCTGATCGCGTGACGATTGAGGTCAGCTCCTGGGACGAATAAAATTCCAGCCGATGCACCAACCCGAACCGATCCCGCAGAGGGGAGGTTAACGCTCCAGCCCTGGTTGTGGCTCCGACCAGGGTAAAGTGCGGCAATTCCAGCTTGACGGTCCTCGTCGAGGCGCCTTGCCCCACGACCAGATCAAGCTGGTAGTCCTCCATCGCCGGATAGAGCGCTTCCTCCACCGATGCCGGCAACCGGTGAATTTCATCGATGAAGAGGACATCCCGTTCCTGCAAATTGGTCAAAATGGCGGCAAGATCACCCGCGTGACTTAAGACCAGTCCGGACGTCGAGCGGATCGCCGATCCCATTTCCCGGGCAATAATGTGCGCGATAGTCGTCTTGCCCAGTCCCGGAGGACCGTAGAAAATCGCATGGTCCAACGCCTCGCCGCGACGCTTGGCCGCTTCGATGCAAATCTCCAAGGATTCCTTCATCCGCGGTTGCCCGACGTACTCCCGCAAACTCTGCGGGCGGAGTGCCGCCTCGAGTCCGCGTTCGTCGTCGGTCAGTTGATTGCTTACGGTGCGATCGGCCATGGCATAATCTCGAAAGAAGTGGGGCGCAACTATCTAGTCTCGGGTGCGGGCCGGAATTTCGGCGGCGGCGGGGACGCGCCCTGTCCCGGAGCAGCCGTGCTTCCGCAATCAGGCGGGCACCGGACGCCTCCCTGGCTGGGATCGGGCATACTTGACCCCATCTGCTGCGATTGACATTGTGACACCAGCCCGCCATCGATCGAACCGCAACGCGACGGCACATTCGAGCGGCCGACCTCACTATAGCCTTCGGGACAAGAACCACAGACCGAAAGCATGTTGCTGCCTAAGGGCACACATTGCACCAAGACCGGATCGCCGTCTTTGCAGACTTCCGGCGCATTCGTCCTCCCGGTGGTGGCGTATCCTTCCGGGCACGAGCCGCAGGTTTTACGGATACTCTTGGGCTCGTCCATGCCGTCGACGGCAAAGACCCGGTCCGTCATGGACGCGCATAATAAGACGGCCACCACGCCCAAGGCCATCGCGATACCGGGACGATCCTGTTTCTTTCGTGCGAGCTCCATCATTACCATGTGTCACCCCTTAGCCAGGTCTTTGAGGGCCTCCCGAATCACCTGCTCCAATCCCTGAGTCAGCACACCCGATTGCTCCACTCGCTTCAACGCCTCTTTCACGTCCGGCTGCCGATAACCGAGATTCACCAACGCCGATAGGGCATCCTCGTAGAGCGGATTATCGGATCGACCTGAGCCAGCCACACCCAGGTCTCCGGATGGATGCAACTTGGCCACCTTATCCTTCAGCTCCAAGGCGATTCTTGCCGCCGACTTTTTGCCGATTCCCGGTACAGTCCCCAGCTTTTCAATATCACCTGCCTGAATGGCTGCGTACAGGTCACGCACAGAGAGCGTGGATAAGACGCTAAGCCCCAGCTTCGGTCCGATACCGGAAATGCCGGTCAACAAGAGAAAGGCTTCCTTCTCCGAGGCAGTGAAAAACCCGAACAACTGGATGGCATCTTCCCGCACATGGGTATGAATGCTGAGCGTGACAGGCTCATGCTGGTTGGGCAGTGAATAATAGGTACTGAGGGGAACTAAGACCTCGTACCCCACGCCATGGACATCGAGCGTGACTTGCGAGGGCGCCTTGAAGGCCACAAGGCCTGTCAGTAAGGCGATCATCTGATGAGTAGGAACGGGCGCTGCGAAGTGATTAAAGAATAGACTGTGTGTGCGTCGATACTCAGTGCCGAAACTCCGGGATTACGCGGTGGCCGCGGCAACTTTCTCCATGACCTCGTCGGAGATGTCAAAGTTCGCATGGACCTTTTGCACATCGTCGTGCTCATCCAGGATCTCCATGAGTTTCAACATCTGTTCCGCGGCCTTCTCCTCTAATGCAATTGTATTCTGGGGAATGAAGTTTAATTCAGCAAGGGTATACTCAATTTTCGCGTCGCTCAGCGCTTTTTTGACGGCTTCAAAATCATGCGGGCTGGTCAGGACCTCGAACGCCTTGTCGCTGACCTTCACATCTTCGGCACCGGCCTCGAGTGCAATGGTGAGAAGCGCGTCCTCCTCGACCTTGCCCTTTTCCACGACCAGCACACCTTTCTTATGGAATTGCCAGGCGACAGCCCCGGCCTCCGCCATGTTGCCACCGTTCTTGGTTAGCAAGCTTCGGATTTCAGCCACGGTGCGGTTCCGGTTGTCCGAGGTAATTTCCATCAAGACGGCGGTCCCTCCGGGACCATAGCCCTCGAGCGTGAACTCTTCATATGTCACGCCGGGCAATTCGCCCGTGCCGCGCTGGATGGCCTTTTTCATGGTATCGCCGGGCATGTTGGCTTCCTTGGCCTTGGCAATAGCCAACCGCAGGCGTGGGTTACCATCAGGGTCCCCGCCGGACCGGGCCGCAATCGTCAACTCACGGATGATGCGCGTGAAGACCTTGCCCCGTTTGGCATCGACCGCCGATTTATGCCGTTTGATTGTTGCCCAATGACTGTGGCCACCCATGGCGACTCCTCTTTGCGCTCACAGACCCCGTTGCGCATCGGGCCTATGGACGTGCACGCGAATTAAAAATGTACAGCTAACATAGTACCGACAAGGGTGTCAACGCAGCGTCTATCCCTGCGCGGCCGCGGCGACGGTGCGGCCTACTCCGAATAAAACAGCAGTTGGACGCCGATGACGAGAACGAGGATCGCCCAGACGAGTTCCCAGTATGATCGCTCCGTCGCGAGCTGTCTCTGGCGCCAGCCGGAGATCAGTTTTGATGATCCCGCAATAATCGCCATGGTCCCCATCATGAGATGATGCAGCGCAATTTTGTCCGCGGCGGGGTGGTCCCCGTGGGAATGTGAGAACAACATGAATCCTCCCACGACGGCGAAGATCGGAAGAGGCACGGTCCACACCGCGGTGGCGGACCTGCCCAGACGCCGCAGAAACTCGATGGTACCCACTACTAGAGCCAGGACCCCGTAGGTTTTATGCTGCAATACCTCCGGATCCTTCCCGAAAAACGTCTCGGCAAACGTCATCGACCCGATCGGCCAGGCATCGTGATCGCTCCAAATAAGGAGAAACAGGCCGGCCACAGCCAGCGCTCCCGGAAGTAAAAAGCGCGTCCAGGTGAGCACCGGCCATCCCAGCGCCTGGCGTAACTCGCTCAGCCCGATCAGCAGAAGAAAGACGCCGGCCAAGTGATGATTGAATTCAGAATAGGCAATTCCTTCACGCGATCCTTCCCATTGAGAAGCCGACGGCGAGGATTCGTGGTGATGCCCGTGATTCTCGGTGGAGGAGTGGCCATGGTCGTCAGACTCTGCAATGGAAAAAGACCCCGTCGAGGCGAGAACCACGAAGCAACACAAGGCTAGCAGCGCACACCAAGACCTGAGAAGTCTCAGACAATAATTCGGTCGAGAGAGGGAAACCGGCAGGAATCGAACGGCCCATCCGGAGTGCCGGATGGGCCGAAAACTCGTCTCATGCATGCATTCGTCGTCTACATGAACTTCATGAACTTCTCTTTGGCTTCATCCATCACTTGCGCCGTGATCTCAACCAGGCCCCGCTCTTTGGCAATTCTCTCGATTTCCCGGCGGGCCATCGGGCGAATGAAGTCAGGAATGTTATCCATCCGCTGTTCGGCATCCTTGGTCCAGGCGATACCGTTAGGTGAATCGTTCTTAGAATCATCCATGACCTGCAGGGTAATACTCTTATACCCGTGCTTACGCGCATAGGCCTCGACACTGCTTTGAACCATGGGCTTCACGAATGACGGCAACCGCTCCAATTTTTCCTTGGCATCCGCCGTCCACGTAAATTCGCTTGTGCCGTTTCCATTCTGCGGCTTACCGCCGGAGGTCAATCCCATCTCCGCCACCATCGCCGAGAACGGACAACCGCCCGAGGTCTTTTCTCCACCAGCCGCAGGGGCCGTGGCCTTCGGTGCTGCCGTCGCCGGCTGGCCACCTTGAATCTTCTCATTCAGATAGGCTGCCATTTGCCCAGCACCAGCCTGTGCTTCATCCTTGAGGGTTCCGCGAGTCATTTCGAATGGTTCTGCGGTTTCCGTGCGGCCTCCCAATTTAACTCCAAGCGACGCGACCATTTGTGTTTCGCCGGGATTGGTCACCATCGAAAACTTGGCTTCACAGGATGGACAGCCGAAGAACACACCGAGTGAGCCCTCACCGGGTTTTTCGACCTTTTGAAACGTCATGTAGGTCTCGCAGTTCAGGCAAACGAACTTCATAGGCTCCCCCTTCCAGGCCGGTCTGCTTACAGCTTTTCCGCCAGGACTTTTTTGTAATCCAGCAACGATTGAATCCGCCCGACAATCTCTTGATATTTCCGGATCGTCGGATAGTCGGGATCAAGGAGCGGCTGCCCCTTATCGAACGTTTTCGCGAGCGTGCGATCAAAGGGAATACGACCCAGCAAGGGCAGATCCAACACCTCGCACATCGCCTCGGTATTTCCTTCAAACAGCTCGTTTTCAGCGCCGCAGGACGGGCACCGATATTCGCTCATATTCTCTACGATACCCAACACCCGGATACCCATATCCCTGGCGTAGGTGACTGATTTTTGCACCACATCGGAGGCAACTTCTGAAGGCGTCGTGACCACGATCGCACCGGCCAGGTCGGGAATAAACCCTGCGATGACCGGTGGCTTATCCGCAGCCGCTCCAGGCGGCAAGTCAGCCAGAAGATAATCCAGCTCACCCCACACCACGTCAGCAAGGAACTCCCGAATCACGTTCATTTCCATCAAGCCCAGCCAGACCGGACTCAAGTCCATGGGGCCCTTCCAGCGAACAGGCGAGGCGTCACCCAGGAAAAAATCCATCGACGCGACCTTGATGCCGAGCGGCCCGACAGGGGGTTGGGCTCCTTCCGGAGTCATGGTCAGCGACTGGCCATGCAGACCCATCATCCGCGGAACGCAAGGGCCGTTCAAATCGACATCGAGCAATCCAACCTTCGCCCCCTGGCGCGCAAACGCCAGGGCGAGATTGACGGTTGTCATGCTTTTCCCGACTCCGCCTTTGCCGCTCATCACCACCAGTTTCTGCTTGATGCCGGCCATGCGAGCCTGCACCTGCTTCATCTGCGCGGTGATCTGTTGCACGACTTTGGCGTCGTCGGAATACTGGAGTTTTGTCAGGATCGACTTAAGATCCTTCCCGGCAGCCATGGTCATGAAAAACCCTCGAAATTGTTGATGAAGGACGCTACCACAGGGGTTTCGGTGGAGTCAAACCGCCACCAGGCGCCTTCGTCAGATCGAATACTGAATGTTCGATTTGGTCCCGGACGGCTGGATCAGCACGCCTCGCTTCTTCAATTCTTCAATGATTTGGCGTGCGGCGGCATCGAAATCCTGCGGCCCGGCAAAATGCAAGTCGGTATTGGGCGGAGGCTCTTCCCCGGCTCTGCTCATGTGCACGGCAATCACCGGTGCCGGCTGAACCAAAGTTCGTATCATCTCGGCCATGCGTTGATAATTGATGCCGAATGTTTTGCTCGTCGAGACCACAATCAGCCCCGTGTCGATCAACAACCGCGCGACTTCGCCATATCGACGAACCCGCTCGGACGCAAACGACGGATCCGCGGCCGATAAATCCGCATCCAACCCCTGCAGCAGATTTTCACCTTCCAATAAATAGGCATGCCGACTATCCGCGACCAACAATGCTTCCACCCGCCGCGCGAGAAACGTCTTGCCGGTCTGGGCCGAGCCGGTAAAGAGCACAATGGCCGCACGGTGGCCGTACTGCAGCGCCCGGTCTTCTGGCCTGACGTCACCCGTGAGCCAGGCATATTCCCGCTGACGTGCCTCTTCACGTAGACCTTCCTGTTCGTCGTGCACCAATTCGGTGATGATGCCGCCTCCGGAAATGTCATATTCGTCCACCAGCACGAAACGGCCTGTGGATTCGAACGAGGACGAAAGGTCAAAGGCGAGCGGAGATTTCACCCGCAGGGTCAATTCAGCCACCTGATTTCTGGCCACCGATTGGCTCTCCTGCAGCTGCGCCAGGTCAGCAGTGTCGATAATGCGATGGATGACTGCCACCTCGCAGGCCACCTCCCGAGTGGCCAAACGCAACACATATTTCCGGCCCTTTTCCAGAGGCCGCCTGCCCAGCCAGAACAAATTCACACGGACCGCTGTCGAGACCAGCGGCACCGAATCCCGATGCGACGCGATCTCTCCACGCTCCACAAAGATCTGTTCGTCGAGTGTAATGCCGACCGATTGGCCGGCCTGCGCCTCGCTCGGAGGCGGATCGACATTGAACCCTTCGATGGATTGCACCACCGCGGTTTTATTGGAGGGAGAAAACACGAGCTGATCGCCGACCTTCAACCGACCCGCCGTAATGCGTCCGGCGAGAATTCTTCGTGCATCAAACTTGTAAACATCCTGGAGAGGAAAGCGGAGCGGTTGCTCTGAACGAACCTGCTCTTTCTTGAAGAGCGCCAGGGTCTCCAGGACGGTGGGGCCTTGATACCAGTTCATATGGGTACTGCGCGTCGCAATGTTGTCACCCATCTTGGCACTGACCGGAATCATTTGTTGCGGTACCGCCCTGAACTGCCCCAGGAATTCCCGATATTCTTTTTCAATACCGTCGAACACATCCTGTCGATAACCGACCAGGTCCATCTTATTGACGACGACCGCGAATTGGGTCACGCCCAACAGCGATAGCAGGTATCCATGCTTCTTCGATTGTTCACGCACACCCTCCAGGGCATCGATCAGCAAGAGGGCGGCTTCGGCCCGGGCGGCGCCCGAGATCATATTCTTTAAAAATTCCTTATGCCCCGGCGCATCAATGATGATGTATTGCCGCCCGTTCCAGATAAAGAACGTGCGCGCCGTATCGATCGTGATGCCCTGTTCCTGCTCTTCCAGAAACGCATCAAACAGAAATGCGTACTCGAACTCCTTGCCCTGTTGCCGGCAGATCGCCTGCACCTTTTCCAACTTGCCTTCTGGCAATGAACCGGTGTCGGCGTAGAGGCGCCCTACCAGCGTAGATTTCCCGTGATCGACGTGGCCGACGATGACGATATTGAGGCTTTCTTGCGGTTTGGTCTGGTCGTGCTGTGTCATATGGTTACTCATGCAATGGAACTCTCATTGCCCAATTTCGTCTGATACCGGCAGCCGGACGGCGGAAACCGGACTTACATGTAGCCCTTCTTACGCAGCATCTCCATGCCTCGCCCCGCATCCTGCGCACGGCCGGCCCGTTCAGCCACCGTGCTCTTGCGCAGCTCTACAATGATCTCGTCAACCGTCTTCGCGGTCGACTTGATGGGCATGGTGCAGGGGGCACAGCCGAGGCTGCGATAGCGTGTGCCATCGCCCCTGTCGAGATACAGATCCATGAAGGGAATGTTCTCGTGCTTGATATATTCCCAGATATTGATCTCGGTCCAATCGAGAAGGGGATGAATCCGGATATGTGTCCCCGGAGGGAACGTGGTTTTGAACTGATCCCACAATTCAGGCGGCTGATCGCGAAAATCCCAATCACCGTGTTTGTCACGCGGAGAAAAGTATCGCTCTTTCGCCCTGGTGCTGTCTTCGTCTGCACGAACACCGAGAATAATGCCGGTATAGCCTTTTTCCTCAACGAGATTCTTCATGGCGTTTGTCTTCAACGCCGTACAGCAGACATCCCGCCCCAACGTATGATTCATTCCCGCGGCCAACGCTTCCTTGTTCTGGCCCACCACCAGATTGAGCCGCCATTCGCGCGCAATCCGGTCACGGTATTCGATCATTGCCGGAATCTTGTAACTCGTATCCACATGGAGCAAGGGAAAGGGCACATGCCCGAAAAAGGCCTTGCGAGCGAGCCACAGCAAGACGGTTGAATCCTTCCCCATCGACCAGAGCATGGCGAGGTGGTTGAAGTGCTTATAGGCTTCGCGAAGAATATAGACGCTTTGGTCTTCAAGTTGACGCAAATGTTTCATGATTCACACTCGTGTATTTATGCGGACAGGCCGACCTTCGACCCCGCTCCTGCTTCCGTCCCGGCTCCCGCGATCAGTTCTGCCAATTTGGCTTTTGCCCGACCGGACTCCAACGCGCTACGGGCTGCCGCCAAATTTCCGGTGATCGACGTCCCTTTTCCCGCCGCGTAGAGCAACATGGCGGCATTGAGTAGGACCCAGTCTCGTTGCCCGCCCTGGATCTCGTTAGCGACCAATCGCTTGATCAGGTCCGCTTCCCGTTCGCGCTGCTCTGCCGGGAAACCTGCCATCTCGCGAAACGTCGCCATGGCCAGCCCGGCGTCTTTAGGTTGAAACGTAAAGGGCGTGATGCGTTCGTCCTTGAGTTCGAGGAGACGGGTTGAGTTACCGATCGAAAGTTCCGGGTCTCCTTCGACGCCACGGATCACCAGCGCGCGCGGACAACTCAACATCCGCAAGGCCTCGATAGTTTTCTCGAAATACGGCGGATGCGACAAGCCGATCACCTGGGAAGCGGCACGGGCCGGATTCAGCATTCTCGCCACCGGGTGGAAGAAATTGCGCACACCCAATTCCTGCCGCATTTCCAGAAACCGGCTCACCGGCGGGTGATACAGCGCCAGATCCAGATAGGCAAACCCCTTCTTTTCCAATTCAGGCCCGACGAGCTTGGCCGTCTGATCAGTCGGAATACCGAGGAGCTTTAAGACCGAGGACACGCCGCGGCGATCAGCGGGGCCATCCACACCGTGCAGCAACACCACGGCGCCGGCTGCAGCCGCAATGATCGCGGCGGGCACAATGGCGTGAAACGTTTCCCTCTTTCCCGCATAGACGGGCACATCCACGACACCCAGTCCGGAGCGCACCGGCACCGGAGGAACATATTGTCTGGCGGTGGCGGTGAACGCAGCTAATTCCGTGACCGACTCGGACTTGAACCGCATGGCCGTCAGAAACGCGCCGATTTGGGCCTGCGTGGCAGTTCCTTCGATCATCAGGCGCATGGCCTGCTTGGCTTCTTCCCAGGTGAGATCCTTGGAGGTCTTTTGACCTTTGGCGACTTTCGCGAGCAGATGTTGCATGTGATGGTATTAACCTTGTCTCGTATCAGGATGACGATGATGTTATTTATGTAATCCGCATTCGGTCTTGCCGAAATTTTTCCACCGACCGGAACGCGGATCGTCCCCGGGAAGGACTGGCGCGGTGCAGTGCGTGCAACCGATGCTGGGATAATTGCGGTCGTGCAAGATATTGTACGGCACCTCGTGGAGCTGAATATACGTCCACACCTGCTCCGTACTCCAGGCGGCCAACGGGTTCACTTTGACGAGCTGAAATTTCTTGTCCCACTCGATCAGTCCGGCGTTGGCCCGGGTCGGAGCCTGATCCCGCCTGATTCCGGTGATCCACGCGCTGTACTGACCGAGAATACGGGTCAATGGCTCGATTTTTCTCAACTCGCAGCATTGATCGGGCTTGCTGGCCCATAAGGCCGCTCCATGTTGGGCAGCCTGCTGCTCCGGCGTCAAGAGCGATTTCATCTGAATCACTTGCGCCGGTTTCAGACCATATCGGGCCACAATGCGGTCGCGCACGTCGAACGTTTCCGGAAATAGAAAGTCGGTATCGAGGTAGAACAGCGGCGCATCCGGATCGATCCGATGCACCATATCGACCAACGCTACATCTTCCGCCCCGAAGCTACAGGCGAGCACGATCCTGCCCTGATACGTCTTCAGGGCATACGCCAGCAGGTCCCACGGCTGCTGAGATTCAAACGAATCACTCAGCGCCTTCAGCTCTGCGTCGGAAGGTCGTTCAGCGGACTTCTGTGTGTCTTGCACTCTTTCTCACCCCTCGACCTTTTCCACCAAAATCTTGAAATGTTTGGCCTCCGGCTCCAACGGGCCTTCTTCAAGAATCTTGTGCCCATCGTTCCGTAGACTCATCGGCACATTGCGAATCGGCTCTCCGGCATCGAGCCAGACTTCGAGCTGCTCGCCATTGTCCATCATTTCCAATTTCAACTTGGTCTTCACATAATTCATCGGGCAGGCGACACCGCGCAAATCGTAGACCGGCGCGGTGGCAACGGGGCTCGCAGGCTCCACTTTGGGAGCCGGAGTCGGAACCACCTCTTCCTTCACCTGCGCCAACTTCAAATCCTTGCCCATTTGTTCGGTGGCCGCCCGGCAGACTGAGAGGAACCGCTTGGCAAACGCCATCTTGTCATTCGCCGTTTCGGCCGTGGCATCCTTGGATCCCAAATCCCC
>CAADGJ010000159.1 GCA_900696505.1 uncultured Nitrosospira sp. | reverse complement strand
TCAAGAAAGACGAGGTAGTATCCGCGATCAGCATAGGCCATGAAGAAGGCATCACCCGCAGCCAAGCCTGTTTCCCATCCCTGGGGTGACTCGCCAAGCGCCATGCGCGCCTGAGGAATCAGTTGACCATCGGGCATGCCGAAAAAATGGGTGAACTGCTGATGGGTGTACGTCGGCTCGCCCCAGGTTTCGGCAAAAGCCCGAGGCGTCAATTGCTGAATTTTCAGGTCTCCGGCCTGAACCAGCCGTTTCTGCTGATCAATCGGAGGGAGACCCGAACAAGCCACAGAAATCAGTCCGATCAGCAGCCACAAACCCACGGATGCCAGTTTAGAGACGTTCATCCGATCCCGCCTTTCCCTGTTCATCTGTAAACAGCGACCGCATCTCATCACAGCAACCGTCGAGACCGCGGTTCCACCGGTTTCACTGGCTGGCACACATCACACTGGCAGAGCCGGCGAAGAAACGAGTACGAGTAGATTCCGGTATCGTGCCCATCACTCCAGGTAAATTGAAAGGCATACCGCCCCACCGGCTGAATGTCCTGCAACATGATAACCATCGGCACATCGTCGGGCTTAAGGCGAAGTTCTCCCGTCCATTCATCCGTACACGCGGCGCACGGACAATGCTGCCGGAGGTAGCGGACGGGATACCGGGCCTTGTGGCCATCACTCCACGTAATGCTCAGCACACCCTTCTCGACCCATTCCATATCGACGGGCTCGAGCACCGTTTCACCCATAGCGATCAACGCTCCCTCACGCCTTGAATAGGAAACCTTGCGAACACCACCGTCGCACTTAAGCAGGTCCGCCGCTGGTCAGAAAATCCACGGCCGGCAAACGCCGACCTGCCACTACCGTGACATAACTTTCAATCACCGATTCGACTTCCGCCCGCACCTGCCCTGCCGCCTGCAATCGATTCAGCAGCGCCGGCTGCATGTGCAGGGCCTGCTGGAGAAAGGCCACGCTGCCACGCGACAAGGCCGTGCACCGAAACGGCTGGCGACTCGCACAACGCTCACAGACCATTCCTCCGGCCAGCGGCGAAAATTGCGGAAGCGGCGTTCGGTGTACTTGTCCGCAGGTCGCGCACTGTTCAGTTTGCGGACGAAATCCAGTGATGCCCAGCAAACGAATCTGAAACAACACGGTGGTCCAGGCCGCGTCCCGGCTCTCCAGCAACGTACGCAGGCCCGATTCCAACATCTCAAAGATGCGCGGTTCTGCATCGCCCTCGGCCATGACGGCGTTCACAAGATTGACCATTCGCCCGGCGGCAGTCATCAATCCGAGATCGCTGCGAAGTTTCGCAAACGGTTCATCCAACGCGACCTGTGAAATGCGGTACAAGGAATCCCCGGGCTTTTCAAACAAATCCAGCTGGCAAAGCGTAAACGGCTCGATCATGCCACCCAAGCGGCTCTTCAACCGCCTCGCCCCTCGCGCCACGCCGCGCAGTTTCCCCAACCGCAGCGTGTAACACGTGACAATCCGGTCGGCGTCGCCCCATTTCCGGCTGTGCAGCACAATCGCAGCCGTCTTTACCAGCGGCATCTCTTCACCCTGCCCTGCGAATGACTTGGGAACGAGGAGGTGCGCACGGCATCCTTATCGGATCTGCTCGAGGAAGATCGTTGCCAGGGTAAGGTAAATCGCAATCCCGGTGATATCATTGGCCGTCGTCACAAAGGGCCCGGCGGCCACCGCAGGATCGACACCCATTCGCTTCAAGACGATCGGCATGACCGTAGCCATGCTGGTGGAGACGAGAAAGGCCGTGATGAGCGACACCCCTACCACCATCCCGAGAAACACCTGGTGCCACAACCATCCGACCACCGTCAGCATGAGGCTACACGCAATCCCCATCAGGAAGGCGATCTTCGCTTCACGAAAGAAAATCTTCCAGACATCGGTGAGCTCGACGAGGCCGGTCGCCAGCCCTCGAATGATGAGCGTAGAGGACTGCAGCCCGACGTTGCCTCCCATCGCCGCGATGACCGGGATGAAACTGACAATGGCGACGACCTCCTGAATCGTGTACCGGAACATCCAGAGCAGCATCCCGGACAGCAGGCTTCCCACCAGATTGGTAAACAGCCATGGCAAGCGGACACGTGCGGCGGCCATGCTGGAGGACTTAAACATCGCGTCCTCCTCAACGGCGCCGGCCATCTTCAACATGTCTTCCGTGGCTTCCTCGCGGATGACGTCCACGACGTCATCTACGGTGATGATGCCAACCAATTTCCCATCCTTCTCGACGACCGGAATCGCGAGCAGGTTATAACTCGCCACCTGGCGCGAGACTTCCTCCTGATCCATGTCGACGGCGACACTGATGAGGTCTCGCGTCATGATGTTCTTGAGCGGCGTGGCGGGGGGAACGGTCAGCAATTGGCGAAGTGACAAGACCCCGACAAGGCGATCCTCCTTATCGGTCACATAAATGTAGAACACCATTTCGGCGTCGGTCGCCTGCTGCAGGCGGCGGATCGCCTCTTGAGCCGTGGCATCCTCGAAGAGGGCGAAAAACTCCGTGGTCATGATGCCGCCGGCCGTGCCCTTGGGGTACTTCAACAGGTCGGCGATTTCAGTGGAGTCTTCCGTCCGCATCAACGCCAGGATCTCCTTGGCGCGATCGTTCGGAATAACGCTCAGAATATGGGCGATGTCGTCTGAACCGAGGTCTTTCAACAACCAGGCGGAATCGGACGGCAGCAGATCGGACAGCACCAACGTGATGCTCTCGCCATCCAATTCGCTCAGCACTTGCCCGCGCTTCACATCTCCCCGCACCAACTCAAAGATTTCCCGTTTTTCTTTCTGCGAGGAGAGGTGATCGATCACATTGGCAATGTCTGCCGGATGCATACGCGCGAGCATTTTCGCCAGGTTGGTAATGGCCCCGCGCCGCAGGAGTCGTTGGATGGAGACCAGGCGCACATCGGACTTCGCTTGCCCGTGACCAGCGGCCTCGCGAGACAGATCTTTCCCAAGCGGCTCCTTCTCCGGGAGTCGCGCCGGTTCCGGCGGTTGGATGGTGAGGTCGTTAATAACCTAACTCCGCGAGGGTTTGTTCGTCCTCTCGCCACGATTCGCGCACCTTGACCCACAATTTCACAAACACTTTCGTCCCGAACAGCCGTTCCATATCTTCCCGCGCTGCCGTCCCCACCGACTTGAGGCGCTCGCCGTGTTTGCCGATCAGAATCCCTTTTTGGGATTCCTTTTCGACGATCACCACGGCCCCGATCTTGATCAATTTTTTCGTTTCCACAAACTCTTCGATCTCGACCGCCACGGAGTGTGGGATCTCTTCGTAAGTTTGTTGCAGAATCTTTTCGCGGATGAGCTCCGCCGCGAGAGTCCGCATGGATTGATCCGTGATCATATCCTCATTGTAGGTGGCTTCCCCTTCGTCCAGCAGCGACACGGTGACCGACAAGAGCCGGTCGGTATTGTCGGCCGTCTGCGCCGAGACCGGTACCATTTCCGTCCAGGGGAAAATGCGCAGATACTGCTCCATGAGAGGAAGCAGCCGCGACTTATTCACCAGATCGACTTTGTTGATGACGAGTACCACCGGCCGCGCCTGCTTGGCGACCGCCTGCTTTACATGTTCAATCACAGCCAAGTCACCGGGACCCGGCTGGGACGTGGCTTCGACGACCACATACAGCACATCGGCATCGTCGAAGGTCTCCAACGTCGTCCGCACCATGCGACGGTTCAATAGATGATGCGGCTCATGAAACCCCGGTGTGTCGAGAAAGACGATCTGGGCGCCTTCTACATGAGCCACACCCAGAATCCGTGTCCTGGTGGTTTGCGGCTTGTCGGAGACGATGGCAATTTTTTCCTTCAGCAGACGATTCAGGAGGGTAGACTTCCCGACATTCGAACGCCCGATAATGGCCACGCTGCCAAACTTCATGGTGTTTTCACGGTCGGGAGCCGTTCCTTTTCTCCAAGCGGCGCAAGTTGATACACAGTTTCCCCTTTTCGCACATAGCCCAACCGCTCGCGAGCCAGCTCCTCGATGCGAGT
>CAADGJ010000158.1 GCA_900696505.1 uncultured Nitrosospira sp. | reverse complement strand
CTGCTCCATATCCTCAACGATTACCTGCCGCGCAAAGTGGGGCGGCAGGATCGCATCGTCTTCTTTTTCACCGGCCATGCCGGGTTGACGCAGGATTCTCAATCCAAGGACTCGGGCTTCGTGGTTCCATGGGACGCGCAGCTCAACAATCCTGCCAAAGCCATTACTCTGGATCAGCTCAAAGAGTTCAGCCGGCGATCGGCGTCCAAGCACATCCTCATGGTGTTCGATGCCAACCTGCGCGGCTGGGACGTGACCGCGCCGCAGCCGCTCTCGCTGGAAGGGCGATTGTCGCCGGAAGATGACACCGAGAAGCGATCGGTGCAAGTACTCACGGCAGCCGAGAAAGAAGAATCAGTTGTTCGTACGTCGGGGCAGAGCGCATTCGTGACGGCGCTAGTGGCCGGGCTGAAGGGTGCGGCGGACCTGAATAAAAACGGCTGGATCATGGCCAGTGAACTCGCGGCTCAGGTGAAGCAGGACGTGGAGCGTGAGACCAAGGGGGCCCAACATCCGCAACTCCTTCAACTTGAGGGAGACGGTGATGTCATTCTGGTCGAAGGGCGGAAGGCCATGTTTTCGGTCGGCAAGGAACCCAGTACCGAAGCAGACCGGATGAAGGAAGCCCGAGTTCAATATGAACAGGCATTTGCTTTATTGCAGCAGCAGAAGTCGGCGGAAGAAGCGTTGGAGCGCCTCAATCGCGCGATCACGTACGATCCGTCTTTCGGCGACGCGTATGTGTTGAAGAGTTTTATCCGCCTTGAGGTCCTGCCCAACCTCGAAGAATCGCTGGCAGCTGCACAGGCCGCGGTCCAGCATGCGCCGCAGAATCCGGATTCTCACTACTCATTGGCGCTGGCCCTCGAAAAGAAAGGCCAGCACCAGGAAGCTGAGCGGGCGATGTTGCAGGCATTGGCCGTCAATCCCGCCTATACCGATGTCTATTTTTCACTGGGCACCTTGTACGCCGACCACCTGAATGAACCCCAGAAGTCGGTCGATGCCTTTCGCCGATATTTGGAATTAGGCGGCCAGAGCGAGCGCGCCACCCGCGCCGTACAAGGTGATCGTGCTCCCGGTGAGAAACCCGCTCCCTAGCAGCAGTCCTGACCCGCCGACCACCTCGTCAGACTTGATTGAACGTGTTGCGCCGTGACGGGTCCTACACCTATTCATTTTCACCGAACGGCTAGTCCTTGCCTCCGCCCTTCAGATACCCCAGTCCGATCTTCAATGCCCGGCGGGTGATCTCGGGCCAGCGTACTTGGGGATATTCCGCCAGCACTGCGGCTGCCTTCGGATCCTGAATATCAAGTTGAACAACCCGAATAATGCCGTCTTCAATCTGAACGTCAGCCATCTGTTTCATCTCCTTCGCGTATGCTACGTAAAAATATTTCCTGTCACAGGTTCAGACGTCAACCGCAAAACCGGTTGCGCGTTGACAGTCTTAGGGGTGCATGTTAGCATAAAAACTCGCTTTTTCGCGCCATTGTCTCTCGTCACCCAGTGAGCCACACACGTCGATCTTCCATCATCTTGCCGCATACAACCGAGCCATCGGATCTCACAGGTGCCACACCAAGGAGGAATCGTATGAGCAGAGTAGAGGGGGCGTTCTCGAAGTTCACCGGAAGCGCGTTGATGCTGGTACTCCTCATCGGGCTGACGGCCTGCGGTGGTCCCCCGAACTGGGTCAAAAAGGGATCCGGCGCCTTCAATGAAAAAAGCGATAAATCCTTCTATGGCGTCGGCTCCGTGGTGGGTGTGCGGAACGAACCGTTAGCCTGGGACACGGCGGAGAACCGCAGCCGGGCGGAAATCGCCAAGACCTTTGAAACCTATACCGCGTATCTGATGCGTGATTATGCTGCTTCCACGACGGCGGGCGATTTTTCTCGCAACAGTGAAGAGCAGAACATCGAGCGGGCAGTGAAGACCTTTTCCGCGGTCACGCTGAACGGCGTCAAGCCCATGGACCGATATAAGGACGAAAAGTCCGGCACCTATTACGTCCTGACCAAGCTCAGCCTCGAAGACATGAAGAATAATCTGGAGCAGGCCAAAGAACTCAATAGCCAGGTCCGTGACTTCGTGCGTAAGAATGCCGACCGGTTATTCGATCGTCTGGAAAAGGAAGAAGACAAGCGGGCGACGAAATAGTCGAGGCGTTATCCGGGTCTGTGGCCGGGAGGAGTCAGCATGATCGAGTGGCGAGAGCATTCAGTGTTGCGAACCTGTGCGGTGGGGCTATTGGTAGGATGCGCGGCCGTAGTCAGCGGGTGCGGCCATGAGACGAAGGTGACGCGGGTCGATACGGGCACCGTCACTGACCTTAGCGGGCGTTGGAACGATACAGACTCCCAGATGGTGGCTGAGGCCATGGTGAAGGAAGCCCTCGCCAATCCCTGGCTGGGCAACTTTACCAAGGGCAAGAATCGTCAGCCGGTTGTAATCGTGGGGACGGTGCTCAATAAGAGCCATGAGCATATCAACGTGCAGACGTTTGTGAATGACCTGGAGCGTGAGTTGACCAACTCGCAAAAAGTCACGTTTGTGGCGGCCAAGGGCGAACGTGATGAGGTGCGAGAAGAACGCCGCGAACAGGCTGTGCATGCCCGCGAAGATACGCAAAAAGCGCCGGGCAAAGAAATCGGCGCAGATTATATGATGCGGGGAAGTATCGCCACGATTCTTGACGAACAGGACGGAGCGAAAGCGGTTTTCTATCAGATCGATCTCGAGATGGTCGACCTGGAGAACAACGTCAAGTCCTGGTTCGGCCAGAAAAAGATCAAAAAAGTCATCGAAAAGAAACGCACGATTTTTTAGCCAGACGTATTCAGTTGAGACCTCACCTCCCATCGACCACGGCCTCCCCCCAGGGAGGCCGTTTCATTTCTTGGCCCTTGCACTCTGTCATCGGGTGGTGCCTGCTGTGGGTGCTGTCCGGCTGCGGCCTGTCATCCAACCATTATCTCCTCATCGACCAAAGCCTGGCGGCGCACGACGCTCGACGGGCGGATGCGATCATGGCGGAGGCGGAGTCGGAATATGGACCCCGCAATCGTCTCCTCTACAGTATGGACCGGGGGATGACCCTTCACCTCGCCGGCGAGTACATGCAGAGCAATGCCCAGCTTGAATCGGCGGCACAGGAAGTCGAACGGCTGTATACGAGGACGATCAGGACTGAAACCGCAGCCTTCCTGACCAACGATAACGTGCTGCCCTATGAAGGGGATCCCTACGAACATGTAATGATCAACATCATCAAGGCGCTGAATTACGCCGCGATGGGGCAACTGATGGAAGCCGTCGTCGAGGCCAGGCAGATCGATCATCGCCTGAACGTCTTGTCCGATGCCGCTAAGGAAAAAGACGGGTACCGTGAAGATGCCTTTGCCCGTTATCTGACGGGCGTGTTGTACGAGGCGACCGGGGATCTGAATAATGCGTTCATCGCCTACCGGAAGGCTTACGACATCTACGATGCGACGAAGAGCTGGGCGCGGACGCCCATGCCGCCGATGCTCCGCGCAGATTTACTGAGGACAACCGATGCGTTGCATATGACGACCGAGTTCGAAGAATACCGGCGCCTGTTTCCCGAGACGCGTTGGCTGCCTCGTGCTGACCAACAGAATCTCGCCCAGGTTGTTGTGATCGGCTATAATGGCCGCGCGCCGCGCAAGGAAGACGCGTTTCTCGACATCCCTATCAGTCTGAGCGCGCTGCAGTTGGTCTTGTTGAATCGCGGTGTCATCCATGCGTCGAATCGTCAGGAGCGCCGCGTGGCGGACAGCGTGTTGTATGGCTTGAATGGGCGAGTCGTACGGGTGGCTCTGCCCAAACTGATCCTGCAGAAGACGCAGGTGGTGCACGAGACGGTGACGTTGATCCCTCGAGGAGGAGAGCCGATTTCTGCGACATCCGAGTTAGTCTACAACGGCACCGCTCTGGCTGAGCGGTCCCTCTCTGACCGCTTACCTGGGATTACGACGAAAGCCCTCGCCCGGGCGGCTGTGAAATTTGCCGCGGCTGAAGCCGCAACCCGAGGATCGCAGCATGCGGTGAATAAAGGCGACGCGCCGTGGGTCGGATTACTGGTGGGCGTCCTCGCGCATGGATTGGCCGTGGCGTCAGAATCCGCCGACACCAGAAGTTGGCGCACCTTGCCGGATGAGATTCAAATTTCCCGCCTGTGGGTGCCGCCCGGCGAATATGAGAGCCGGATTCAAGCCATGGTTCGAGGCAACGGAACGCCGCAGGTAGAAGGGCCGCGTCCTCTCGTTCTGCGAGCAGGGCAAACGCTGTTTCTGATCGAACGAGTGATGCTGTGAGGGACGCTGAAGCCATGGTCTCGGATCGAGGCACGCGAATCAGCCTGATCGCTCTGGTCCTGCTGCTGTGCGCCGGGTGCGGCTGGGTGGGTGGGCCATCCCGTCCATCCTGGATAGACGGCAGCAGTACGCAATTTCCTTCCACGCAATATCTCGTAGGCGTCGGCCAGGCCGATTCGCGCCCACAGGCGACGGAGCAGGCCTATGCGGCGGTGTCGCGCATCTTTAAGGCGGAGATTACGGCGCAGGCCAAGGATTGGGAATCGTACCTGGTAGTCGAATCCCGCGGACAGACAAGCACTCAGCGCAAGTTGATTCTGGACAATGTCACGCGAGTGACCACGGATAAGGTGTTGGAAAACGTCCAAGTCCTCGATACCTGGTTTGACCAAAAGGCGCGACAGTACTATGCTCTGGCAGGCATGAACCGGGCGCAAGCCGAATCGGCGATGCTGGAACGTCTGGCCGACCTCGATCGGTCGATTCAGACGGAAGTCACGGAAGCGCATCAGGCCCAGGACAAGCTCTCACACGTGCGCAATCTGAAGCGAGCTGCCAAAAATCTCGTCCTTCGCGAAGCCTACAACACCGACCTGCGCACAATCCGGTCGAACGGGCAGGGGCATCCCGCCGCCTATCGTGTGGCCGAATTGACTGCTGAATTGGAGCATTATCTCGCGGCGAATATGGGGATGGCCGTGGAGGTGTCAGGTGAGCAGGCGGAACCGCTCGAGCGGGCGCTCATCGAGGGCCTGACGCAGGAAGGGTTCTCGGTCGTCGGCTCTGGCCCAGGAGCGGCTACGGCGGAATTGCTGATCACCGGAACCGTGCGGATGTGGCCGATCCAAGTCCCTGATCCCCAGTTCCGCTACGTGCGATGGTGTACTGATGCCGTAATTGAAGAAGTCTCGACCCATCGTGTCATCGGTGCGGTATCAAAAGGCGGAAAAGAAGGGCATGTGACGGAACGCGAGGCAGCGGCTAAAGCGGTTCGCGTCATGCAGCAGGAGTTTTCAGCAGACCTGGCCCAAGCGGTGGCCGCGCATATCTACGGAGAGAGGGACTTATCGGTGTCATCCTCTGCGCCGTCAGGTTGTCCGAAAGAGGCGGGGCAGCCGCCGCTCAGTCGTTAACGGCCGCGAATTCACCATAGAGAGAGGAGAGGGAATGGCAAAGACAGGGACCCGGAAGGCGGGCGAACAGGCCGGCGGCGGACGCCGGATGTCCAGTCAGGCAATGAAAAAACATCTGCGGGAACGGCTCACCGCCGATACGCAGCAGGTGCTGAAGAGCGATATTGTGAGCATCTTTCGCAAGCAAGGCTACTATGAGGAATTGCCGTTGGATGAGCTGCAGGATCGCCTCTCCAAGCTCCAGTCGCCGTTGGCCGACAGTCTCTTGAAGGGGAGGGTGTAGGATGCCGTATTACTATTTTGATTCCACGGCGCTGGTCAAGCGCTACAGCATGGAGCGGGGGACGCGTATCGTCAACAAGCTCATGGTGAAGCGGGGGAAGGTCGCCATCCTTCCCATGTGGAGCGTCACGGATTTTTATTCGGCCTTGTCCGTCCGCTCGCAACAGGGAGAGATCACGCGGGACGATTGTTATTCGGTCTTATACAAGTTTGAGATGGAAGCCTCGCAAGGACTCTTCCAGTTCATTTCGCCGACGATGGACACCTATCTGGCTGCGAAGGAATTGATTTTGGACTATCCGGCCCTTCGCTCGCCGCAGCTTCTGCACCTGGCCTTAGCCCTGGAGTTGAAGCCGCTCCGGCTGACCGTCGTCAGCGCAGACAAACAACTGCTGGCCGCCTGTCGTCCTGCCGGGTTGCACATCATTAATCCCGAAGACGACTAGCCCAGCCAGGATGCGGAAACGAGCCGCCAGCGGCGTTCTCGCTTCGTTCTGCCCCTTAACGTACCGCAGGGGGTACGCCTCGGGCCTTCTCTCGCTGCGGCCTTGCTGGACGGCTCGTTTGCACATCCTGCAGATATCCGGCCCATTGATATACTTTGCGAGTGAAACTAGCCCGCCGGTGAAATAATGGGGTTGCCGTTGGATGTTTGTACGGCTGGGCCTCAGAGCGATGCGAGAACGAAGCTGGCGGTCTTTTTCAACGGCCTGCTAGTTGGGGCAGCGAAATTCGCCCATCATCGATGCCAGCACGATGGCCCAATCGTCTGCTGTTTGACGGATGGCGGGCAGTTTTGGTGAGACCGCACCAGGTCGGTCTGGAGTCTCCGATGAGGCGAGGGTCTCCTGGGCATGTTGTAGCTCAAGCTGTGCCAGTTGGAGGCTGCCGCATACGCCGGCAGAGGCGGGAAGTTCTCCACCGGCCCGCCGGAAGAGAGCCAGCCCCCGGTAGCCATGCTCCTGTGATCGATACAGGTGTTCTGTGGATTTGAATACTTGCCGCAACGCCGGTTCAGTCTGACGTTTCCCGAGTTGTGCCGCCATAAGCGCTGCGCGGCCCATGTTCATGGCCGCCCCTTCCGCATCATCATTCCCCATCGCGTCTTCTGCTTTGGCTCGCAGCCGGTCAAGCTCCGCCTCTTCGCCGACCACTTGAGCCTGTCCGATTCCGGCCGCGGCCATTAGCATGAAGAAGCTGAGGATTGATGCGGCGAGGCAATGCTCGCACCGGCCGATGTATGTGCCATTCCTCACTGTACGTGTTCCCAGGTATCGATTTGCTTGATGCTCCAATTGACCGCTTCCTTCAATTTCACGAGATTCGGGTCGGCATCATTTTCATGGACGTGGTACAGGGATTTCTGAAGGGCGAAGAGCGGTTCGTATGCCCGCATATCCGGCAATTTCCCGAGTGCCCAGGCGACCTCGGTTTTCACGGCGACATCTTCGGTGTTCAGCGTTTCAAGCAGAGGATCGACGATGGTGAAGTCTCCATGCAGCGCGCCGACAATTCCCAACGCCTTTGCCGCGGGGGCTCGTAAATCGGGCGCACCGTTTTTCATCGTCTTGATGAGGACGGGGATCGTATCTTTCTGGCCGATATTGCCAAGGGCCAGTGCGGAGGCTTTCGCGATGCTCCGATCCTGCCCGTTGAGGCCATCCAGCAAGCGCGGAATGGCTTTCACGGAGAAGAGGTCGCCGAACAGCGCCACTAACTTCACTTTGCGGGCCACGGGCGTTTTCGGATCGTCGTACAGACGAAACAGTCGTGCTTCCTGTCCCCATTCAGCGGTAATGAGGGCAGGAAAATCGTACTCTTCGAGGCGGGCTTGTAACCTGCCCATGGCAAAGGACGTGGGATCGCTGGCCTTCGCCAGTGTTGCCGCAGCCTGGGCATCATCAAAATCTGTGCGGACCTCTTTGCGCCAGGCCATTTTTTTACCATTAAGCAGATAGCCGAGCTGACAGGCCGGTCCCTTCCAGATGCGGGATGGCGCATCAGGGAGATCGGCGTCGCTTCCCATCGTGGTCGTGCCCTCCCAGGTCTTTTTCTGTTCACATTTGATCTTCAACTCGACATCGTACGGCTGCGTCGGATCGGTCACCGGCGTATAGCCGAATTCCTTCATGCGATTGGCTGCAACCTCGACGAGCGGGCCGGCATCGACAGAGCCCTTGTCAGAAAGAGCGAGGACCGTGATCAACACACGGTCGATTCGTTCCATCTGGCTTTTTTGCTCGGCGGTCAGGGCCTCCCGGCGGGCCCAGGTCGGGTCGCCGAACAGTAGGAGGACTCCCAGAATGACAAGCGAGAGGATGCATCTCATGTCGGCTCCATTCTGCTCAAAAAGACGATGATGGCTGTCCTGTCAATCACTCTATAACAACCCCTTCCGGCGGTTGCAAGTTGCGCCGGCTTGAACGGCCTCCGTATAATCGCGCCATGTTGACTGGAGGGCAGATCGGCTTTGTCGGCGGCGGCAACATGGCCGAGTCGTTGCTGGCTGGCCTGTTGCGGAAGGGCTTGTCCTCGCCTGGCCGTCTGGTCGTCAGCGACCCGCTTGCTTCCAGACGCGAACTGTTGAGCCGTACCCTGGGCGTTAGTGTCACGCCTGACAATCAGGCGGCGGTCCGAGGCGCGGACATTGTGGTGCTTTGCGTGGAACCGCAGGTGCTCGATGACGTGCTGAGAGAACTCTCGCCCTCGCTTCTGTCAGATCCCCTCATTCTGTCGGTTGCAGCAGGGTATCCCTTGTCTCGCATGCAAAACCATCTTCCCTCCGCAACCAGGTTCATTCGCGCCATGCCAAATACTCCATCCGCGATCGGCGAGGGTGTAACGGCGATGAGTCTCGCGCCGGGGGTGTCGTCCGAGGATCGTGAGACGGCTCGTCAGTTGTTTGAATCGGTTGGTATGGCTGTCGTCGTAGAGGAACGACTGCTAGACGCCGTGACGGCCTTGAGCGGCAGCGGGCCAGCCTACGTGTTCGCCATGATTGAAGCGCTTGCTGACGGCGGGGTGTTGGCGGGTCTGCCGCGATCCACCGCACAACTGTTGGCGGCGCACACCGTGGCCGGCGCGGCCAGCATGGTGCTGGAGCAGGGCGAGCATTCTGCTGTACTGAAAGACCGGGTGGCTTCGCCTGGCGGGACCACGATTGCCGGACTGTATCAATTGGAACAGAGAAAGCTGCGGGCTACCCTGATGTCGGCCGTCGAAGCGGCCACACAACGCTCGCAGGAATTGGGAAAGACCGAGAACCATCATCTCTAACAAGGAGCGCGTCTCGTGCAATATTGGGTGAAAGTCGTATTTGCCGATAATCAGGAACTGCTGGTCAAGGACGCCATCCGGCATACCATCAGTGAGGACATGGAAGTGCTTGAGGTGGATTCGGCCAAGGAAGTCATCATTGTGCCGATGAAACAGATTAAGTACATCGCTTGCGATGCCACTGTGTTCGCTCAAAAATCAAAGACTTAGGAGATTTCGTAAGTGCTGGTCACGGTTTTGGTCACGGTTCCAGAACCGATTTTTAACGAATCCAGCTTATCGACCGCTTGCCGATTCCCGCCTGGAATCAGATGCCCATAGGTGTCACAGGTGATGGTAATCGACGCATGGCCAAGTTGCTCTTGGACATATTTCAGGTTCTCGCCATTCGCGATGAGTCGGCTGGCATAGGTATGTCGGACACTATGCATATCGAGTCGTCGTAGTCCCGCTTTCTCCACCATCGGAAACCACAGTTTGTACCGTAACCAATTCTCGGCCATATAACTCGGCTCCCGCCTGGTTCCTCCCAGGTTGCCAGGAAAGAGGATTTGAGGTGTGGCCTGTCCAGCGGCTGCCGCCTCCAGATCCTGTAGCTCGATCCATTCCGTCAGAGCCTTTGCGAGACCCTGGGACATGTCCACCCGCCGGGCCTTCCCGTTCTTGGGTGTGCCCAGGATTCCGCGCGACCAGTTACGTTGCACGTAGATGGATCGGCTGTGAAAGTTCAGATCGCCCCGATGGAGTCCAAGTACCTCTCCTGCTCGTAGGCCGGTGCGAAAGAAGGTCAGGGCCATTGGGTAAAACAGCGGGCGATCGCGTCGAATGGTTTCCAGTAACAGGCCTTCCTCTTCCGGCGTGAAGATCGCCAGTTCTGATTCTTCGATGGTCGCCGGCCGTTTCAGCAGTTTGCCGGAACGGAGGGCCGGGTTGTGAGTGATCAGCCCATCTTCGACGGCTTCGGTCAACACCGCGCTGAGAGTTAACAGGGCATTGAGTGCCGTATCGAAATCGAGGCCCTTTTCAAGGAGGCCTGCGGCCCATGCTTTGATCCGTGGTCGTGAGATGGCGGAGAGTTGCGAAGTCCCAAAGGCGGGGAGTGCATGTTTTCGCAAGCGAGACTCGTAGGTCTTGATAGTCGTAACCTTCTTGCCTCGTGCCGGTTGATTCTTGAGCCACGTCACGAAGTAATCTTTGAGCAGGATTGATTTGGTCGTCTTCTGTTTAGGAAAGAGTTTTCCCTCTCGCGCATCGGCCTTCAACCTTCCATATAGCGTGCGAGCTTGGCTTTTTGTGTCGCACTTGTGCCATGTCTGGCGCCCCTCTTCATAGACACGGACCCACCACCCTTCGCGGCCTTTGCGCTGGGTGATGCCTCTATCCTTTCCCTCTTTTCTTGCCACGGCGGTCCTCCTTTTCTTGATCGGCTTTGTGACTCTCGCGCCACTTTCTCGCCGCGACGCGATTCTGGCAGCGAGGCTGGCAGTATAGCTGGTCGCGTCTGATCGCTAAATAGATCTTGGCGCATTCCGGGCAGCGCCGGATGTAGTCCCCGGACTGGGCCAAAAGGTGCACAAAGCGGTATTCAAACTCCTTCGCCTTGCGTTTCGCGCTCACGAAGATGGTCCCGGCCTCGTCGGAGCAGCTGCCCGGCGATACGACGACCAGTGTCATCTGCGGAAAGGTGAAGGCGGTGTATCCTTCGTGCCAGTAGAGTTCCAATTGCTCCAGGACTCTGGCCTGAATGTCCTGCGCTTCTTTGCGACTGGGAATCGTCTGATAGTTCTTGGCGTTGGGTACCCCTTCCACACTCCAGCCACTTTCCGGTGCCACCATCCCGCCGAATCGGTCCCCCGTCTCATCGACAAAGGCCGCCACTTCAAACGCCACCAGCGTCCATTCGGTCGGTGTCAGAGCCTCTAGGTCCGTTTGCAGGAAGGTGAGCCCCCACCCCACGGCGCCGTCCGGCATCGTCCGGATGCGCTCAATCGCTTTTTCGTATTCCTGTTGGAAGTCCTGCTCGGCTTTTCCCTGTGCGCTCATGCCTTCCGCTCCTTTATTAAGCCCAACCCTCTCCGTATCACTAATCCCAACACCACCGAAAAAAGTGTCGTGCTGAAGGGCCGTCTTCACCTGAATTTGTTTGGCAAGTGTACCTCCTCCTTGTTAATGCCTGTCAAGAACAATCACGTCTGAAAACTATGAGGCGTGATCATTTTTCGCAACCATTCTTTCAAGGAGGTGCCCGATGGTTAGTACACAATTGATCACCATTCGAGAAGCGGCCAACCGGTTAGGGCTCAAGGAAAGCACGATCAGGAAATACATCCTGAAACGGCAGATCGCCTATGTGAAGCCGTCGGTGCGTGCTGTCCGGATTCCCATCGAGGAATTGGAACGGATTCTGGCTGCCGGCCTGAGGCCGGCGATTCCCCAGGCGGAAGGTGCCCGATGAGCCGCTGGAAGGAGTTTCGGCGGGAACCAGTGGCGGGGGAATGGACCAGGAAGCAAAAACGGGGCTATCACCGCGTCCGGTCGCTCCTCTGGTTTTGGGAGTGCCATCACTTTCAGGTCCTCTGGGTGACGCTCTCCACGGCAGAAGGCGGGGACGCCGAGAAGCTGACCTACCATCACAAACAACTGCGCCAACGGATTGAACGCCAGCTGGGGGTTCAGGGCTTGGAGTATTACCAGGTCCGGACGGAAGAAGGGCATGGCGTGCTCCATATCTTCTGGGCCTGGCGGGTGCCGGATGGGGAACGCGCACGCCGGTTCTGGATCTCGCAGGAATGGCTCTCGTCCCAATGGCAGGCCCTCCATGGGGCTCCGGTCGTCTGGATTAAGGCTTATCAGCCGAGCCATCGTTCCCGGAATCGTCTGAGCCGCTATGTCATTAGTCAATACGTCCAGGATCAATGTGGCTACGTGAACATGTGTTGGTCCTGGAAACGGTCTCTTGGCTTTCCTATCAGTCGGCTCTGGGAAGAGATGCGGCACCAATGGTCCACCAGGAATGCCTATCGCCGGATCAGGGGCGAGATCGAAATCCCGAGGATCGTTTTTATCAAGACCTGGGAGGATCTGCTCTCGGGGCATCCCATTTGGTT
>CAADGJ010000157.1 GCA_900696505.1 uncultured Nitrosospira sp. | reverse complement strand
TCGCCTTTGTCGCGGGGGTGATGTATCTCATTCAGGATGGACTTCTCAAGTCAAAGCGCTTCAACGTCCTCTACGCAAAATTGCCCGCTCTGGACTATCTCGACCATCTCAATCAGCAATCGATCGTGATGGGGTTTCCTCTCTTGACCCTGGGAATCATTAGCGGCGCGTTTTCGGCTGAGATTGTCCGGGGAACCTATGTGAATTGGAACCCTGAGCAAACCTGGGCCATGGTGACGTGGGGCTTCTATTTCGCCGTGCTGGTCGGGCGCTTGACCATCGGTTGGCGGGCTAAACGGGCAGCCTATCTCACCATCATCGGATTTGCCGGCGTCATTCTGACCCTGATCGGCGTGGTGTTGAAAAGTCACGGTTCGGTGTCCTGATGCATGTGATTGTTGTCGGGTTAAGCCATAAGACTGCCCCGGTCGAGATCCGCGAGAAGCTCGCCGTTCCGGAAAGTCGCCTGCGTGAAGCGCTCAGTCGGCTGTGCACCTATCAGGGGGTGCGCGAGGGATTGTTGCTCTCCACCTGTAACCGCGTCGAAGTGTACGCCGTCGTCGAAGACTTGGAAAGCGGCTATGGGCGAGTACAGGAATTTCTGGCGGATACGCATCTCTCCCTTTCGTCGGAACATCTGACTCCGCATCTCTACTGGCATGCCGGCGATCGTGCCATCAGCCATCTCTTCCGTGTTGCGTCCAGCCTCGATTCCATGATCGTCGGTGAGTCCCAGATTCTCGGACAAATCAAGGATGCATTCGAAGTGGCGCTCACGCACAAGGCCTCGGGGTTGTTGCTGAACAAGATCGTCAAGAAGGCCATTTCCGTGGCCAAACGCGTGCGTACCGAAACGAAAATTGCTGAGACCGCCGTCTCCGTCAGTTACGCGGCTGTCGAATTGGCCAAAAAGATTTTCTCCAACCTGACCGAAAAAACCGTGTTGCTGATCGGGGCAGGGGAAATGGCGAAGTTAGCGGCTCGTCATCTGATCGCCAACGGGGTGCGTCAGGTGCGAATCACCACCCGCAACTTCCAACATGGGTTGGAGTTGGCCCAGAAGTTTAATGGCACCGCAGTTCCGTTCGAGGACTACAAAACGGAATTGGCCGGGGCGGATATCGTACTCGTATCGACCGGCGCGTCCCATTACCTGGTCACGGCCGACGATGTGCAGCGGGCCATGCGACAACGAATGAGTCGTCCCATGTTTTTGATCGATATCTCGGTGCCGCGCAACATTGATCCCGCGGTGAGGCCGATTGACGACGCGTTCCTCTTCGACATCGACGATCTCCATATGCGGGTCGAACAAAACCGGGA
This sequence comes from uncultured Nitrosospira sp., assembly GCA_900696505.1. Taxonomy (GTDB): domain Bacteria; phylum Nitrospirota; class Nitrospiria; order Nitrospirales; family Nitrospiraceae; genus Nitrospira_A. The sequence continues at coordinate 2,569 of CAADGJ010000157.1, read as the reverse complement.
AGACCGTCTGCGCGAAGCGGCGAAAGCCGAGCAGATGGTGGTGGAGGAAGTGGCGGTGCTCGGGCAATGGCTGCAATCGTTGGAAGTGACGCCGACCATCGTCGCCTTGCGTGGCCGGACCGAAGAAATTAAACGGCGCGAAGTGGATAAAGTCCTTGCGCGGTTGGCGCATTTGTCTCCGGAGGATCGAGCCGCCGTGGAAGCACTCGCGTCAGCCATTGTGAATAAAATGGTGCATGGCACGATGGTGACGTTGAAAGCCGAGGCCACGTCTTCCAGTGGCGCGGCCTATGTCGATGCGGCTCGCCGGTTTTTTAGCCTTGAGGACGCACCTGCTGCGTACCCCCCGGCGCAGACCGAGGTGCAGGAGGTATCCGAAGACAGCAGCGATGGGAACGGCGCCAACCGATTTTCCGAGGCGTCATTGGTACAGCATACAACGAAGGAGCAAAGCCGGCGAGTGAGTTGACCCGCATCGCCGCCATCCCCCATGAGCAGATTATTCGTTACCGCCGCTCCAACCGTCATGACCAGCCGATCCGATTGTGAGTTCCGATGAGTCGCGCGCTTATTCTCGGGACACGTGGCAGCAAGTTAGCCGTGCATCAAAGCGAGTGGGTTCAGGCGCGTCTTCAGGAACTGGTCCCCGGTCTCACCATCTCTCTCAAGCGCATCCAAACCTCGGGCGACAAAATCCTTGATGTGCCGCTGGCCAAAATCGGCGGCAAGGGGTTGTTCGTCAAAGAAATCGAAGATGCGCTCTTGAGCGGCGAGATTGATCTCGCCGTCCATAGCATGAAGGACGTTCCGACGGCATTACCTGACGGCTTGGACATTCTCTGCGTGCCTCCGCGTGAAGATGCGCGGGATGCGCTGATCACGCGAGATGGGTGCCGGCTCGATGAGTTGAACCCCGGTGCCCGCATCGGCACCAGCAGTCTCCGGCGGCAGTCCCAGTTGCTGCACCATCGTCCTGATTTTGTCATTGAGATGTTGCGCGGCAATCTGGACACGCGTCTCAGGAAATTACGCGAAGGACAGTTTGATGCCATCGTCTTGGCTGCTGCGGGTTTGCGGCGGCTGGGATGGCACGCAGAGATTACAGAGTATCTTCCGGTGGAACTCAGCTTGCCCGCCATTGCCCAAGGGGCGCTGGGTATCGAGGCGCGCAGGGACGACAGCTTCGTCCGCGATGTGCTCGCTCGATTTGAGCATCGTCCGACGCGAATCACCGTGACAGCCGAACGGGCCTTGTTGCACCGGCTCGAAGGTGGCTGTCAGGTTCCGATCGCCGCGTATGCGCTGCTTGATGGGGAGACGTTGAAGCTGGATGGCCTTGTCGCCAGCGTTGATGGAAAGCGGGTGATCAGGCAGCACATCAACGGCCTGGCCACAGAGGCCCATCAGCTTGGAACCACTCTTGCGGAGCGGCTCTTGTCGGCTGGTGGAGACGTGATTCTCAAGGAGATCTACGGACGGGCGTAATGGTCAAGACAACGCGCAAAGGAACCGTCTATTTGGTGGGCGCCGGTCCAGGTGATCCAAAACTGCTGACATTGCGCGGCAAGGAGTGTCTGGAGCAGGCTGATGTCGTCTTGTACGATTACCTCGCGAACGAAGCGTTGCTGCAGTACGTGCCCCGCACGGCCGAGCGACTGTACGTCGGTCGGCGTGGTCGCGGCCACTATCGTGATCAATCGGAGATCAATCGCGTATTGATCGATCAGGCCCGTGCCGGAAAATGTGTGGTCCGTCTGAAGGGTGGCGATCCGTTTGTCTTCGGGCGGGGTGGCGAAGAGGCCGAGGCTGTGGCAGCGGCTGGTTTGGACTACGAAGTGGTTCCGGGTGTGACCGCAGCCGTGGCGGCCCCAGCCTATGCCGGGATTCCCGTCACGCATCGGACCCTCGCATCGACCGTGACCTTCATCACCGGCCATGAAGACCCGACGAAAGAGCGCAGCAGCATCGAATGGACTCGCTTGGCGACCGTCCACGGTACCCTGGTCTTTCTCATGGGCATGACCAATTTGCCGAAGATCGTGCAGTGCCTGCGGGCTGAGGGCAAAGATGGTTCGACGCCGGTGGCCGTGATCCGGTGGGGGACGCGTGTATCACAGCGGACGGTTGTAGGCACCTTGGATGATATTGTGGAGAAAGCGGCGGCTGCGCATATGGAACCGCCGACCGTAATCGTGGTCGGAGAGGTTGTGCGCCTCCGGCCGCAGTTAAACTGGTTTGAGCAGCGTCCGCTATTTGGAAAACGGATTCTCGTCACGAGACCGAAGCCGCAAGCCGCCGAATTTTCGGATCTGATCCAGGCTCAGGGCGGGGAGGCGGTGGAATGCCCCACTATCGAAATTGCGCCCCCCGAAGACCAGGCGCCTCTGGATGCAGCCCTTGCGCGATTGTCTACCTACAACTGGTTAATCTTCACCAGTGTGAACGGCGTAGGGCCATTCATGACGCGCCTGCTCAGCACGCAGCGTGATGTCCGTGCATTGGCCGGTCTCACCATATGTTGCATCGGGCCGCGTACCGCGGAGGCGCTGGCCGCCTATGGTTTGCGCGC
>CAADGJ010000156.1 GCA_900696505.1 uncultured Nitrosospira sp. | reverse complement strand
TTTCCTGTACGGCGGCGGAGGTGGATGGTCGATCAGTTCATTACATAACGAACCTTGATCGATCCGTCAACAAAAACGACTCGAAGACAAGTGATGCGAAAATGTGGGAGGCGTGTCACGGAGCGAATGGCGAGGGCTGACACAGGCACAGAAGCCGGCTTGCCTGCCGATCGCCATTCGGGAGTGGCTATTCTTTTTCTACCAGCCGCCACCCCTGTTTTTGCACACAGCGTTCCGTGGCCTGGATGATCAGGAGTTGAATGCCCTGCTGCAGTTTAGGGTCGCGCATGGTGTCGGCCTGGCACTTGTTATAGTCCAGGGTAAATTGGTCCTTCGGGCGATTGGGGTGAACCCACTCGGCAGTACTGCAACCAGCCGAAAAGGCACATAGCATGAGAAGAAACACCGGACGAGTGAGAGAAGTCATGAGACGCCTCATTTGTGAGCGGTCAGGAGGGAACGGAATCAGCGAGGGAAGATAAACCGCGAAGCGGAGGCGCGTCAAGCCGCAGGACGCGTCGAAATTGTAGAGCCTAGGGCACCGGCACGGAAAACGTCACTTCCGTCCCGCGTTCGTTGTAGGTCAAATCGGGGAAAAACGCCTTGGCAAGAAAAACCCCCCGGCCGTTGGGATGGCGACTGTCGCAGGGCTGTTCAGGTGTGGCCACAAAACGGCTCCAGGCAAAGCCCTTTCCCTCGTCCGTGATCGCATAACGAAGGCGCCGGCGAGTTTTGTCATACGACGCCTGCACCACGACACGCCGCCTGGCAAACCGCGGGTGGCGGCGGCGTTCCTCAATCAGGCGCTCAAACTGGTCGCTGCTCAATGCCTCGTGTTTTTCCTGGTACAGGATCTCGAGACTGCCATGTTCTACGGCGTTGACGATGAGTTCGGTCAACGTGGTGCGAAGGTGCAGGCGCTGCATCTCGGGTAGCGTCAGGGCGGTCTGCTGAATCAACCAGGTCACACAGGCCTCGACATGATCCGGATTGGTGCCCAACACCAGACGGTAGTCCACCTGTTCGACGCCAGCGATATTCTCGACGGTCGACGGAAGCTGTCGAAGCGCCCGATCCAGCGCCAAGCCCAGTTCTTCCACGAGCACGGGCTTCCGTAGATAGTCCCCAGCGCCCGCCCGTACTACGTTCAGGATCGTCTCAGCATCTCCAGACTCGCCGGTCGCAAGGATGGCTGTTTTCGGGGACCGCATGCGGAGTTCACGGATCAGCAACACACCGGCCTGGTCAGCCGGGAACAGATCAGTCATGAGGATATCGGGGGCAGCCATATCAATCATGGCCAATGCCACTTGCGGATCCGGCGCTGTAATGACGGAGATCCCTCGGAGTTTCCCCTCCTCCAGGGCCATTGCCCAGGTCTCGGGAGAGGCATCGACGACCAGCATCGTGGGCGATGCGGCGTGACCAATCATGAGGGAAAGCCTTTTTGCATGATCTCAGCCAGTGCGGCCGTCAGGCGTTCGACTTCTGCACGAGTCTGCTCAGCCAGCGCCGGGATGTCCTGCGCGGCGGCCTTTCGGGCGGCTTCTTCAAGATGTGCAGCTGCAGCGACAGCGGGACGCGCACAAAACTCCATGGCCGACCCTTTTAATTTATGTGCTTCCTTGACCAGCACCGGAAGGTCCTGGGCCGACAGAGCGGTCTGAAGTGCGGCCAGCGCCTGCCCCGAGCGTTCCACAAAGAGGCCGGCAAGGGCCAGAAACAAATCCTGATCCCCGTCGAAGCGATCGAGGGCGGCAGCCAGGTCCATGACTGGTTGCGAGTCCATTACGCCCTTTCCTTTTGGCCCAACAGAGTATCCAGCATCTCTAACCCCAGCAGAGCGACGTCATCGGGGAAAATCTCCCCTGCCAGCCACTGTCGGGCGGTGGCCATGGTGTCAGCGATGCTTTGTCCAAGACTGTGGCTCCGGTGCGCTTCCAGCGTTGCTTGCAGGCGGTCTCGTCCCCAGAGTTCCCCTGTCGGTGAAGGGGCCTCATAGATGCCGTCACTCAGCAGATACAGACGATCCAGCGACAGCAACGGGGTATGCATGCTTTCAAACACACTGTGCGGATCGAATCCCAAGGGAAGACTGGCCATGGAGAGCCATCGGGATCCATCGCCGGCTGCCTGCAGAAATGCTCCGCTATGGCCTGCGGTGGCGTAGGACAGCATACGTGAGGAGATGTCCAGACGCCCCACCCATAAGGTGAAATATTCTCCGTCCTGCGTCAGCGGAAACAGACGATTCGCCTCCGTAATGATCGCTCCCGGATCAAAACTTCCGACCACTTTCGCCAGATTGTCTTCACGGAGAAAACTCATGAGTCCCACTGCTCGCAAGGCGGCAGCCACCCCGTGCCCCGACGCGTCGAGGATGTATAACCCCAGAGCATCGGCTCCCCAGGAGCACACTTGAAACAAGTCGCCGCCCAGGGCAAGAGATGGCTGGTAGGCCCACTGCATACTGACTCCCGTGGCCGGCATGCCTGGCAGAGGGAGTTGCGCACGGACGAAATCCGCGGCTGATTGCAGCTCGCTTTCCAACTCCGCTTGTTTCGCCGACAGCAGACGGTGAGAGCGATCGAGGTCGTCGCGCGTGTGTTCGATTTCACGTACCAGGGCGCTCGACCGAAGGCTGGCTTGCACCCGCGCCAATACTTCCTGCTTGCTCGCCGCTTTGCTTAGGAAATCATCGGCCCCGCGGGAGAGCCCTTCCGCGATCTGTTCGGGCCGGTCGTGCGCCGTCATGAGCACGACCTGGCTGGATTTCAACTCAGGGTCGGCGCGGATCGCTTCGCAGACACTCGGACCGTCCATCCCCGGCATCATCCAATCCAGAATCACCAAATCCGGGCGCTGAGCACGGATGGCGGTCAAGCCGGCGGTTCCGTCACCGGCCTCAATGACCCGGTACCCCAAGCGTTTCAGTCGTCCGGCCATACCGGTCCGGGTGATCTCGTCGTCGTCGACGAGAAGGATGACCGGCGTCGGCTTTGCGGCGCTGTCAGTGCCGGATTGCGGCTCGATACGTCGTGCGGGTTCAGCCACGTGTCGTGCTCCTGATGCGTACCCTACCCGGCTTTGGGCAACCGGCAGGCAGCCAGTGCGTCCTGCTCCGAATGGTAGACCGGCAGCAGTTGATGCAAATTCGCCAGGGTCAGGATTTCTTTGACATAACTCTGGGGGTTCAGGAGACCGATCGTGCCCCG
>CAADGJ010000155.1 GCA_900696505.1 uncultured Nitrosospira sp. | reverse complement strand
GGCGATCAGGATGCGCGCGACTTTTCTCAGGCCGCTCTAGGAAAGGTCGGCATGATGAAACTGCTCTTGAAGGCCATGCAGGTCGTCGACAACCTTTCTGATGACTTGGGACTGAATCCGGGCACGGCCTTCTTTGACTGGCTGACCGCCCAACTCCTGAACGTCGGGGTCAAAACCAATGCGGATTTGGCCAAGCGGCTGCAAACGGTTCCGGCAGGGCTGCATCTTCGTCCAGAGCGGACAGACAGGCAGCTGACCGAAGCAGACACGATTGGCCGACTCATCATGGTGGCCGCCGATATTACGACCGAGACAAAAGTCGAGTTTCCCAGGATGGCGGAACTCTATTGGGCCAAACCTGACGAGGTCAATCCCGCCTATTTCGCGCGCGCCTCCATGTCGATTCCGCTCTTCTTTCACCCATTCCGCGTCAACAACTGCTCCCAGGACAGGGCGAAGTGGAAAGACGTGGCGTCATATGATGGCGTCCCTCCTGACACGGTCATGTTTATGGACGGTGGCATCATGTCTAACTTTCCCATCAATCTGTTTCATCAGCCCTATCATGTGCCGGCTTCTCCCACGTTCGGCGCTAAAATCGGCACCGACCGGGCACAGCCGGCCGTTATCGACAAACCCTCACAACTACTTGGCGCCATGTTCGATGCCGCTCGTCACACGCTGGATTTCGATTTCATCTCGCGGAACCCGGACTACAAGCACCTGGTGGCCATGATCGATACCGGCGATCACAACTGGTTAAACTTCAGCATGGAGGACGCAGACAAGATCGACCTCTTCGCTCGTGGCGCGGCGGCCGCCGCCGATTTTTTGCAGACATTCAATTGGACGAAATATAAATCCATTCGCAAAGGTATTGCCGACGCCTTTCTTGCGAGCTATACGAACAATGGAGGATCTCTGAAACTTGCTGGCAATAGCCAGAGGCTCGTCGCACTCAGCTCTCACTAGGCCGCGCTGAGCCAGGGACAACACCGGCAGTGTGGAGGAGGCGGAGTCAACATCGCCTCCTTCATGCCATCCCCTTACCGCAAAGCGCGACTAGGCACAGTTGATCTCCTCATGATCCTGCGATACACATGGGGCAGGATCTTGTGGAGACCGCTATGCACCGCAATAGACTATCCGTCTCTTTCCTGCCCGCCCTGCTGTTTGGAGCTCTGCAATTATTCCTTGAGCCGGCTGCTGGAGCAGCAGAACAGATCCGCGCTGCGATGTCTGCCCCTCAGCCTGAAGCGTGGTGGACGGAACGGCATGAACGCACCGTCGCCCGGATACGTCAGGGCCATGTCGATCTGCTGTTTATCGGCGATTCCATCACCCAGGGATGGGAGGAGGACGGGGGCCCCGTCTGGAACGCCTTCTACCAGCATCGGCATGCCGCGAATCTCGGCTACAACGGCGACCAGACAGACAATGTGTTGTGGCGGCTTCAAAACGGGGAACTGGATGGCATCACTCCCAAGCTGGCGGTCGTGATGATCGGGACAAATAACGCAACCAGGCGGGAGGACCCGCCGGAAGAGACCGCAGCAGGGATCCAGGCCATTCTTAGGACCTTGCGCACCCGTTTGCCTGACACAAAAATCTTGCTACTGGCCGTCTTTCCGCGAGGCTTTTCCGCCGATGATCGGCTTCGCCGCGTGAACCAGGCTGTCAACGAGCAGCTCCCCGCCTTCGCCGACGAGCGCCAGGTGTTCTTTCTGAACCTGAACCGGCGCTTTCTCGACGACAATGGGCGTTTGCCTGAAGAGATGATGCCCGACGCGCTGCACCCTGGTGAACGCGGCTATCGCGTATGGGCGGAGGGAATGGAAGACACGATCAAGAAATTAATGGGCGAGTGACGAGTGCGAAGCCGGACCTGCGCCGGCGCAGGATCCGAACTAAGGTTTTTTCTTTTTCTTGTCGGAAGGATTATCAGAGAAGAGCAGCCATGCGAGGACGACGAAACCGATCGCCACGCCCGTCACCGCCAGCCATGTGCCGAGTTTATCCATTAGTGCCTCGTGTGTGGAGGTCCTTGTAACGCAGCAAGGGTGAGTTTGTCGAGCCGCTTCGGTTTCAACTGCTCGTCTACCGTCACCAGCTTGGCCGATCCTTCCACCACAATACGCCCGCTCGTCCGCTCCCGCAACACATGCGCAAAGGTGAACGACGCCTGACTCGCATCCGTCAACGTGGTGTCGATCACTAAGGTGTCGCCGTACCGTCCAGGTGACCGATAATCCAGTTCGGCATGCACCACAACGAACTGTGTGCCCTGATCACGCAGCCCTGCGACTGACAATCCTCGCTCTTCGAGATAGTGCGTTCTCGCCCGTTCAAAGTACTTGAGATAATTCGCGTAGTACACCACCCCGCCGCAGTCGGTGTCTTCGTAGTAAATGCGGATGTCCATCGTCTTCCGTATCTCGTGAAGCGTATCTCGTCAAAGCCGTTTGATAAGACTTCTGACCATCTTCGACTCGTGGTCAAGTTGCTCCAACAGCTCGTCGCGCTGAACAACCGTGATGAATGTGAGGTCCTGAGCGATTTCCACGTGGGTTTCCAATTCAGCGCAAGACCCAAGCGCGACATAGAGAAACTGTCGGTATTCCGCATTGTGTTTCCGATTGAATCTCTCTGCTATATTCGAGGGAATCGATATCGCTGCGCGACGCATTTGCGACACTAATCCGTAGATCTCTTCCTTGGGGAACGCCTTGGTCACTCGATAGACATCGAGCACGATATTCTTGCCCAGCTTCCATATTTCAAGATCGCGAAAATTTCGTATCTTTTCCATCCGGCTGTCTGGTCCAACGAGATACGCTTCACGCTTCACGAACGACGGTTAACTAGAGACTGAGGACGGGGAACTTGGGCAACGAGGATTCACTCACGCCGGTAAGCTTCATGACCATATCGGAGAGCTGCTGCACCCGCTCCCCTTTGACCGCCTCGAACCCATGGCCCAACACCGCATGATTGGCGGCATCTAGCAGTGGTTTCATCTTCGGCCAGTCGCGGAGAAACGCCTGCCCCATCTGATCGCCGAGGCCGGCCAACGTCCGCCACTGGCTTTGCAAAGGCAGCTTATACTTGCCGTCGACATCGTCGAGATAAGAGGTGCGGCAGGTGTCCCGTAAGGCTTCAGGCAATTGATCAGGCTGCACATCCCACGTTTTGATCTTGTACTGTTTGAACAACTGCCGCTGCGCGCAGGCCTCCAACGCACGAACGAGTGCCACCATGGCCCGTTCCGGATC
>CAADGJ010000154.1 GCA_900696505.1 uncultured Nitrosospira sp. | reverse complement strand
TTTCTTGGAACGCTCATCAGTCTGGAGCGAGCCGTGGCGCTCGGCCGATCCTGGGCCTATGCAGCGCCATTACTCACCGGTCTTGGCGCCCTGGTCTTGATCGCAGGCGGTCCGCTGGTGATTGCCCAGCTCTTGCTGCTGGGTGGCAGTGCGGGGCTGGTGGCGATTTTTGCAGCCATCATCAGGCGGCATCCGGCCTTGTACACGTTCACGATGGGAGGCGGGGCAATCGTCTGGGCTGTCGGGAATCTGTTGTGGGTTCTCGGTTGGCCCGTCTTTCTGGTCGTCTTCTGGTGGGCCGCCTTCCTCGTGGTGACCATTGCGGGTGAGCGTCTGGAATTGGCCCGTTTGCAGCAGGTGACGCGCCGCGCGCAGACGGCGTTCTTGCTGTTCCTCGGGGTGTTAGGTGCAGGGCTGTTGCTTCTGGGATGGTGGTTCGACGGCGCGGTGCGTCTCTTCGGTGCCGGGTTGGCCGCTCTGGCCCTATGGCTGGGCCTCAATGACATTGCCAGACGAACGGTCCACCAAACAGGGCTGACACGCTTCATCGCCATCTGCCTGCTCAGTGGCTATGCGTGGCTTGGCGTGAGCGGCCTGGCGGCGATGGTCTATGGCGGTGTTCCCGTGGGGCCGCAGTACGATGCCATGCTGCACGCATTCTTTCTGGGGTTCGTGTTTGCGATGATCTTCGCCCACGCGCCGATCATCTTTCCGGCGGTGCTCGGTGCGCGGATGACGTATCGACCGGTGTTTTACGCGCATGTGTTGTTGTTGCAAGCGACACTGCTGGTGCGACTGGTTGGTGACGCAGCGGGGTGGGGGGCGGGACGGCAGATCGGCGGGCTCCTGAATGCGGTGACGTTGGTGCTGTTCCTTGCGAATACCGTTACGGCCCTTGGCAGTTTGCCGGATCGGCCGGTCGTCACGAGTCGCGCCGGGTCCTGATGTTGATCATAGTGAAGACGTCCTCGTAGCACGCACAAGGGAGTGTTGGATGACCAGAGAGAAACAGGGGGCGCAGTCAGATCCCCGGGTGATGGAGGCCTTGCGTCAGGTGGTGGATCCTGAGTTGGGGATCAACATCGTCGATTTGGGATTGGTCTATGGCAGCGAAGTGCGCGAAGGCCAGGTCCATGTCACGATGACGATGACGACGCCGGCTTGCCCGATGGAAGAGCTGCTGATGGAGATGGTGCATTCGGCAATCTTGCGCGAGCTGTCCGAGGCACGTTCCGTGGAGGTTGATCTGGTATGGGATCCGCCGTGGAAGCCGGACATGATGAGTCCGGCGGCGAAAGCCCAACTCGGCCGGACGTGAGGGTGAGCCCATGAGTGCGGCAGATGGCAAGGTCTGCCCGATCGAGAAGGATTGTGACCGTGACCGAAAACCAGTCTCAGCAGGTGCGTGCGCTGGTGGACGAGGTCTACCGCACCCAGTCCCGCCAGGTCCTCGCCACCTTGATTCGCTTGCTCGGAGATTTCGATGCGGCCGAAGAGGCGTTGCATGAAGCCTTTGCCGTCGCAGTGGAACAATGGGCGCGTGAAGGGGTGCCGGCCAATCCTCGCGCCTGGCTCGTCTCGACGGGGCGCTTCAAGGCGATCGACGGCATGCGGCGGCGGGCCAGATTCGATGCGTCGCTGCCTGACCTTGCCCACCATCTGGAGCTCACGGCTGACCCTGTCATAGATGAGGGAGAGGATTCGGTTGAGGATGACCGGTTACGATTAATCTTTACCTGCTGCCATCCCGCCCTGTCGCCGGAAGCCCAGGTCTCCATGACGCTCCGGGAGGTCTGTGGCCTCACGACCGATGAGATTGCCCGCGCGTTCCTGACGAAGCCCACCACGATTGCGCAACGCATTGTGCGCGCCAAAGGCAAGATCCGCGACGCCCGTATCCCCTATGAGGTGCCGTCGGAGACTGATTTTCCGGACCGGTTGGATGCGGTGCTGAGAGTCGTCTACCTCGTGTTCAACGAGGGCTACAGTGCGTCGTCCGGGGATTCGCTGACCAGGCATGATTTATCCGGTGAAGCGATACGCCTTGGGCGGGTGCTGGTCGGGCTGCTTCCGGAAGCCGAGGTGTTGGGACTCCTGGCGGTGATGCTTCTGCAAGACTCCCGTCGCGCCGCACGGACGTCGCCGACCGGAGATTTGATTCTCCTCGAACAACAGGACCGCTCGCTGTGGAATCGAGACCAGATCGCCGAAGGCATGGCCCTGGTCGAACTGGCGCTGGCGACCCGCCGGGTCGGTCCCTATACGATTCAGGCGGCCATCGCCGCCGTGCATGCGGAAGCGCCGGAGGCTGCGCTGACCGACTGGGCGCAGATCGTAGGCCTGTATGACGTGTTGTTGCAGGCCGAGTCGTCACCGGTAGTGGAACTGAACCGGGCGGTGGCTGTGGCGATGCGTGACGGTCCGTCGGCGGGTCTTGCGCTGGTCGATGCCATTCTCTCGCGTGGCGATCTTACCAATTATCATCTAGCGCATTCCGCGCGGGCGGACCTCTGCCGGCGGCTTGGACGAAACACGGACGCCGCAGCTTCATATGAACGGGCGCTGGCACTCACGCAGCAGGAACCGGAGCGGCGGTTTCTGGAGGGGCGATTGCGGGAATTGGGTTGAGGCGACTGGTGTCGACGGCCCTGTGTGTTCTTTAAGTGGTTGATATCGCGACAGCTTCATGGCTGCGTCGAAGGATGTCGATTTTCCCCGCCCTCGACGACTATCTCATGACAGGAGCCATTCATAAGGGAGGATGCCATGGCGAAGCGTACCCCGACGCGCAAGACGACGAAGAAAGCTGATTGTCCGGCCAGTTTGGTGTGGTTCGATATTCCTGCCGACGACCTGGCGCGAGCCAAGAAGTTCTACAGTGCACTGTTCGGGTGGAAGATCAGCCGGTTCCCCGCGATGCCGGACTATTGGCATATTGATACCGGCGGCGAGAAGGCGACGCTGGATGGCGGGCTGCTCCCGCGCCAGGTGCCGCGTCAGCCGATTACCGCCTATGTCTCCGTTCCGTCCGTTGAGAAGGCCGCTGCCAAAGTGCAGAAACTCGGAGGGACGGTCTGCAAAACCAAAACGCCCGTGCCGGGCATGGGCTATTTTGTGATCTGTCAGGACACGGAGAGCAACACATTTGCCTTGTGGGAGATGAATCCACAGGCCACGTAGACTGAGGGGCATGCGGCATGATCCGCGAAACGTTGAATCATATGAGGCATCCATCATGAAATATCTCTGTCTGGTGTATGTGGAAGAAAAGATCCTGCATGCGCTGCCGAGTGCTCAGCGCCAGACCCTTTCGGACGAATCCATGGCCTATTGCGACCGGTTGCAGAAGCTCGGTCAGCTGGTGACGGCGTCCCCGCTCCATCCGGTCGAAACGGCTACCACGGTGAGGGTTCGCGATGGCAAGACGTCGACGATCGACGGACCGTTTGCCGAGACCAAAGAACAACTCGGCGGCTTCCCCCTGCTCGATGTGCCGGATCTGAACGATGCGATCCGTATTGCTTCGCAGTTTCCTGCCGCTCGCATCGGGAGTGTGGAGGTTCGTCCCATGAAGGAACAGGGTTGCGCGTGACCGGTATCGATAGGGTGTGGTCCCCCTCATGCAGTCACGACATCACCTCGCGCCGCAGGCCGGTGCGAATCGAGGAAGGAGCAGCATATGAGCAGGGTGCGAGTGCTTGTGGGAACGAGGAAAGGGGCGTTCATTCTGACATCGGATGGCACCCGGAAGCAGTGGGACGTAACAGGTCCGCATTTCGGCGGGTGGGAACTGTATCACCTCAAGGGATCATCCGCTGATCCCAACCGCCTATATGCGTCGCAAACCAGCAGTTGGTTCGGGCAGGTCATTCAACGGTCGGATGACGGCGGCAAGACCTGGAATCCTCCCGGCACGAAGCCTGAGGATCTGATGGGCGCAGACGGTATGCCGAATGGCGCGAGCAATATGTTTGTCTATGATCAGTCGGCGGAGACCGGGAAGCCGCTCACGACGCATCAACACTACGACGGCACGCAACGTCCCTGGGAGTTCAAGCGAGTCTGGCACCTGGAACCGTCCCTGACTGATCCGGATACGGTGTATGCCGGGGTCGAGGATGCGGCGCTCTTTCGTTCAACGGATGGCGGACGGACCTGGCAGGAACTTGCCGGTCTGCGTCATGCCAAGGGCAAGCTGTGGCAGCCGGGCGCCGGCGGGATGTGTTTGCATACGATCGTGCAGGACCCGGCGAACCCGCAACGGATGCACATTGCCATCAGCGCCGCCGGCGTCTTCCGGACCGACGATGGAGGCAAGAGCTGGCGGCCGACCAATCGCGGACTGAAGTCGCAGTTTGAATTGCCGGATCCCGATGCGGAGGTCGGCCACTGTGTGCATTGCATCACCATGCATCCCTCACGTCCGAATGTCTTGTTCATGCAGAAACATTGGGATGTGATGCGCAGCGACGATGGGGGAGAGTCCTGGCACGAAATCAGCGGGAACCTGCCCACGGACTTCGGCTTTCCGATTGCGGTGCACGCGCATGAACCAAATACCGTGTACGTCGTGCCGATCAAGAGCGACTCCGAGCATTACCCCCCAGAGGGCAAGCTGCGGGTCTATCGTAGCCGCAGCGGCGGCAATGAATGGGAGCCTCTCACCAAGGGGCTGCCGCAGCAGAATTGTTACGTGAACATCTTGCGCGATGCGATGTCCGTCGATTCGCTCGATCCCTGCGGCCTCTACTTCGGGACGACCGGGGGCCAGGTGTACGCCTCGGCGGACGGCGGGAATAGCTGGGCGCCAATTGTGCGGGATTTGCCGGCGGTCTTATCCGTCGAAGCCCAAACCCTATAACGAAGCGCTGAAACCGCCCTCCCGCGGCGTTCTCGCCTCGGACGCGTCCTCAACGTAGCCCAGGGCTACGTCTCCGGCGCCTCCGTCGGCTGCGGCCTTGCTGGCGGAGCGTTTTGAGCGCTCGTTGGGCTGGCCGGCTTTTTAAGGAGCCTGTTCGGACACCAGATGTACGTACGTTCTGTCTGGAGGTGCTTCATGGTGCGCGTGATACTGCCTCAACATTTGCGGACGCTGGCAAAGGTCGAAGGTGAAGTATCTCTGGAGGTAGTGGGGGCCGTGACCCAGGAGACGGTACTCGATGCGCTGGAGGTGCGTTATCCCGTGTTGCGTGGAACGATTCGAGACCATGTGACCAAACGGCGTCGGCCGTTCATCCGGTTCTTTGCCTGCGAGCAGGATGTGTCACACGACTCGCCGGATGTGCCTTTGCCCGAATCGGTGGCGAAGGGCGCGGAACCGTTGTTGATCGTGGGGGCCATGGCCGGCGGTTAATCCCGCTTTGTAGAGAGATGCGTGGAGGCAGGTCCATGAAATATCTGTTGCTGGTGCATCATAGTGAAGAAGCGTTCGCCAAGATGGCTGAAACCACGAGGCGGGAGATGTTGGCCGAATCTGTGCAGTTGACGCATCAACTCCACGCCAAGGGGCAATATGTCAGCGCCTCGCCATTGCATCCGACTTCCACGGCGGCGCGTGTTCAGGTTCGGGAGGGACGGACGATCGTGACCGACGGTCCGTTTGCGGAAACACGTGAACAGACGGCCGGGTATTTTCTTGTTGAGGCCAGTGGTCTTCAGGACGCCATTGATATTGCAGCGCGCATTCCCGGTGCGCGCCTCGGTACCGTGGAGGTGCGGCAGGTCCGCGAGATCGACGGTTTGCCGGAATGATTTGCCGGAATGAGATGTGGCGCGAGACACCCAACGACGGTTCGAAGCTGGGGTGATCCCGACTACACAGATGTAAGCGACATGGGCAAGGTCAATCGCGTGAAGAGGCCGATGATGGCGGAATGCTTTCTTCAATTCTCGGGCTACACGCGAAGCTCGACGGACTGTTCCCTCAAACCATGGGAACGGTTCAATCGAAAGGAGCAACGATGAGCACGTCACACGCCAAGCTGATACCAGACGGAATGCATACGATTACCCCTCACCTGATATGCAGCCGGTGCTGCCGACGCTATTGAGTTCTATAAGAAGGCTTTCCATGCGGTGGAGTTGGGGCGGGTGCCCGGAGCGGATGGAAAGCTTCTCCACGCGCTGATTCGCATCGGGGATTCTCCCGTCATGCTGGTCGATGAATTTCCCGCTCATCACACGCTCGGGCCGAAATCGATCAAGGGGTCGCCGGTCACCATTCATCTGTATGTCAAAGATGTGGACACGGTCTTCAACCGCGCCGTTTCGGCAGGCGCAAAAAGCACGATGCCGGTCAGCGATATGTTTTGGGGAGATCGGTATGGCCAGCTGGAGGATCCTTTCGGACACCGGTGGTCGGTCGCGACCCATGTTCGTGACGTCGACCCACAAGCATTGCAGGAGGCGGCACGGAAGGCTTGTGAGTAGGAATCTTTTACGGCGTGCAATACATCCACATGGAGATCTGACATGCGCTATGTCGATGGTTTTGTGCTGGCGGTCCCGAAGAAGAATGTGAATGCGTATTTTAAGATGGCCAAGAAGGCCTGCAAAGTCTGGACGGAGCATGGTGCATTGGAATACCGCGAATGTGTGGGCGACGATCTCGCGGTCACGATGGGCCTGCCGTTTCCGCGACTGGCCAAACTCAAGCAAGGGGAAACCGTGGTCTTTTCATGGATCGTCTATAAGTCGCGAAGTCATCGCGACCGTGTGAACGCCAAGGTGATGAAGGATCCGCGGATGAATGAAATGTGCGATGAAAAGGCCATGCCCTTCGATGTCAAGCGCATGGCCTATGGCGGATTCAAGGTGATGGTGGATGGAGGAACAGGCTCATGAAGCCGTTGCCTCATTGATCACATGCTCACGGTTTCCGGGCTGCATGGACAACGATAAATGACTTGGAGATCTGTTGCCGGAAAGGGTGAGCCGGCCCATGTCGATTTGGGCAAGCGCCGACGACTACTTTGTGAAGGCGGCACACATTGTCGCTCTCTGCTCACACTGACCTGATGGAGGATTCCATGCGATTTATGATCATCATCAAGGCGACCAAAGATTCGGAAGCCGGCGTCATGCCGAGCCAGCAATTGCTGAGCGAGATGGGGACGTTCAACGAGGAACTCGTCCAAGCCGGCGTGATGCTGGCAGGGGACGGACTCCATCCAAGTACCAAAGGGGCGCGCGTCCGATTCTCAGGCACCCGACGCACCGTCATCGACGGCCCCTTTGCAGAGACGAAGGAACTGATCGCGGGCTATTGGTTATGGCAATGTGGCTCCAAAGAGGAGGCGATCGAGTGGGTCAAACGTTGTCCCAATCCGATGCCCGGCGAATCCGAGATTGAAATTCGCCAGGTTTTCGAGGCGGAGGACTTCGGTGCCGAGTTCACCCCGGAACTGCGAGAGCAAGAAGATCGCCTGCGTGCGCAGATGGCACAGAAACAATAGGCAACGTCTGATTTCATCTGTTGTGCATTGACCAGCCCATTGCCACGTGATTGACTAGAGTCAGAGACGCTGTGCCATCCAGAGATGCTGCACAGTACCATGTAGAAACCTGACGAATCGGATGGCGCCACGGGA
>CAADGJ010000153.1 GCA_900696505.1 uncultured Nitrosospira sp. | reverse complement strand
TTCCGGTCGACCGGTTTCCGTTTTCCTGCTTCAGCTGTCTGGAAGAAATCATCGACGAATCGGAATTGCGGCTCACAGAAGATTTGGGCATCTGACCCATAGAGGAAGGCGGATATTTCATGTCATCGTTAGGCGCACATAACAGCGGACCGGATTCAGAAGGTCCGGACGTTCCCGAACCCTCCCATGCCGAAAAGGCCAGGACGCTGGTGCATCTGCAGCAGACGGGCGGCCTCTCCACCCTCTCACGCAAGCAACCGGGCTGGCCGTTCGGGTCGGTGATGCCGTATGGATTGGACGATCAGGGCCAGCCAAGTTTTCTGATCAGCACCATGGCGATGCACACGCAGAATCTGCTGGGAGATCCCCGCGCGAGCCTGCTCGTGACACCGCCGGAGAGCCAACGCGATCCGCTGGGCGCAGCCAGAGTCACGCTCATGGGATCGGTCACGAAGGTGCCTAAAGATGAGGCGGCACCGGTGCGAGAACGGTATCTGGCCCGTCATGCCAACGCAGCCTACTGGGTGGACTTCGATGACTTCGCGTTTTTTCGCATGGCGCTGGCGGACATTTATTTTGTCGGTGGGTTTGGTTCAATGGGATGGGTTGCACCGGCTGAGTATCTGGCGGCAGCAGTCGATCCTTTGGCAGAGACCGCTGCGGACCTCATCCGCGAGATGAATACCACGCAACAGGAGACACTGCTGTTGCTTGCCCGCGAATGTGGCAATCTCGATGCGCAGCAGGCGAGTATCACCACGATGGACCGATTGGGGTTTCACCTGCGTGTGAAAACACCCGAGCGTATGCAGGGTGGGCGATTCGCCTTCACGAATCCAGTGCGCACCGCGCAGGAAGCCCGCGCCGGTGTTGCCGAACTGGCCGCGAAGGCAGGAGCCGGAACTCCGGTGCTGCACTCCCTCTAACTGTGTAAGGAGTTGTTTCGTCTCCGGCGGTATTGTCTGTGAGGGCCAGGGGGACTACGTTGCGTCGATCGCTCTGAACTCTTCGACTGGAGTGAAGTCCACGCCTCGCACGCCTGCCTCTTTCAGGGCGGTCCTTATTTCTTGAGAGATAATTGTGGCACGCCAGGCCCTCGCCCCACTGCCAAAGGATTCGTAAGTTCTGACCATCGGGGATGTCGGCGTAGTCGTGAGGGCAGGGAACCCCCCCTTCGTAAACGGACGATACTTTATCAAGCCACAGAGTTCACAACGATACCCTTCCAATCGATGTGTGCTGACATGAACCTGTTCTGACACGACCAATTGCACGACAGTCTGGAGCTCCTGTCCTTGCGTGTTGCACACAGGTCGACACGCGACTCCGAACGGCTTGAAGATACGAGCCCAGACGTCAGGCGTCGCAAAAAACTCTTCAAAGACCCAGTTCAGTTGCAGCATGCCTCTTCGCCCCCACTTGGGTTCTCCTCGCATCTGGAACGAGGCCTTCTGGACATTCCCGATGCCACACTGTTCGCAGTAATCCCCAAGGTCATAGGTTGCGGTTAGGTAGCCAAATTCGTCCTCCTTCGGCTGTGGATAGCCGTAGTGCCATTGCGGGTCTAGCGTTAGCCACTTGGCGCTCGAAATTTCGCTTTCCGAGAATGTCGTTCGGACCGAGTCGGTGAATCCCTGCGCGGCCATCCACTGCTGGATTGCCGGCCACCGCTCGTCTGATTCATCGACCTCAAACCTGAACAAATTTAGAGGGTCGGGTACGATCACGATCCCAAATGACGCCAATGTTTCGAGGATCTCAGGGGTTGCCTTCTCAGAAATTCGGTGGAAGATCTTCATGCCTGCTGAACGTACACCCAGCCTCTTCTGCTGATCGAGCCCGACGCTATGGTCTACCGGTGGCCTTGAGAATCTCTTGCCGTAACGTTTCCGAGTGCGGATTTTTGACCTCATGGCGGATGATGATGTCCGTCGGCGTGACCGGCTTACCGTAGTAGGCTCTGCTCCATTCATCCCGCGAGATCAGCGCGGCCCCTTCCAACGACACACCCGCGAACAGGCCCTTGGCCCGCACGAATGACAGCAGGTCCGCACTGAGGTTGGGCGTCGTCGCGCCGGAAACACCCGCGCCGACGGGTCCGACGGCGACCGATCCATCTGCCCCTAATTTGAAATTCCCCAGCAGCAACGAATCCACCCCGCGTTGCGTCAGGACCAGCAGCACGACCTCCGACATCTGCGCGCCGAACTGAAAGCCGAAGCTGGCCGCTCCCATCGTGAAGAACGCCGGCTCGCTCCATTCGCCGGTCCTCTCGTCCTTCGCGACGAAGACGCCACTGCCGCCGGCTGCGCCATAGATTAATGCGCCCTTCATGTATTGCGGCACGATGAACAGACCCTTGGCCTCTGGGATGTGGTCGCGAAACCAGGTCATGTTGGCATCGGCGAGAAAATTCGACAGGGTCATGCGCGACTGTTCCACCAGGTCGCGCTGCTCGCGATCGTCTGCAAGGGCGGAGGCGACACCAGTCCAGGCGAGGAATGGCAGGAGCAGTGCCAGGATGATGCGGCAAGATCTTCGCTGAATCCGTGCGTCTGGAATCATGCCCGGAGCTCCCTCGCGCGGTTGTGAATAATGCCGCGCTTTGTTATGGTCATCGATTGCACGATCGAACAGACGGTTCACACTCTACTGAGGATGGCTATGGCGACGAACGATAAGCAAGTTATTTTTTCACTGGTCGGAGTGGGCAAGGTCTATCC
>CAADGJ010000152.1 GCA_900696505.1 uncultured Nitrosospira sp. | reverse complement strand
GACATGTACAACGATACCGTGTTGGGCTTCAACAAGTCGGGCAAGGAAGTGGCGCGGATTCAGGTCGAAGAGCCGATCTACATTCGGCCGGCCGAGCGCGTGAACTGGCTGTAAGACTCACACTGGCGGGAGAGGGCAACCTCTCTCGGCAGTGAAGGACCGCAGCACAACAAAGGCCGGAAGTTCGAAAGAACTTCCGGCCTTTGTACGTTTATCGACAGCCTGCATGATCAGTTCATATCTTTCCTCACCTCAACTAATATCACGATCGTTTAACTCGACTCTTCCACGAACGTTTCCGTACTAGAGTGTTGTCGCTTCAAGCAATTTTCCGAATGAGCAGAAGACCTTTTCCCCACATACCGCATAACGCCTGAAGCTTCAGCTTTAGCCCCCTGTTTACGTCACTCGTTCATATAGTCGCCTGGGTCGACGGCATCGTTCCGTCTGCAATCTGTCTTGAGGTTGACAGGAATCATTGCGACCGCTATACTCTTTACAGTTGAGAACGGTTATCAGTATCGAGAAGCTATTCGCATCGCCCGGCCGAGACAATTGATCATCAGTGTGAGACGCCACTCATGTATGTCTGCTTATGTAAGGGCTTAACGGAATCAGATGTGCGGGAAGCGGGTCGCCAGGGGCACCTGACCACGAGACAAATTATTGCTGAATTCGGTCTACGGGAAAATGGATGCTGTGGTCGTTGCGCCAAAAATATCCACGAATTAGTCGCCCTCGCGAAAAGTCACCTGGAGAATGCCTGCCGCAATCCGGTGTCATCCTAATCTCCCAGACAGGTCCTTCATTGTAGGCTTCAGCGCACGCCACGTTCTTGCAATGCAAACCCGCGCTTGACTGCCCCGGCAACGTCAGCTACCCGCCGGCCTAATTCCCGAGCACTGCCGAGCTCCTGCTCATCAATTCCTGGGCTATTGCCTTCTGTTGTGGCAGAAGCGCCAAATGCCCCGCCGCCGCTGACAGTGATCATATAATTTCCGAGCATCGCGGCAAGAATGGAGAGCATGGTGAGTTCTTTCCCGCTGGAAATCTGACCACCGGTCGCGAAGGCGGCTCCTACCTTATTCTTCAATTTAAACTCCGGAAACACGCCGAACTTGAACTGCCAGTCATCGATAAACGCTTTAACTTCCCCGGCCATATTGGACCAATAGACGGGAGAGCCCAGAACGATGGCGTCTGCCGCAAATAACTCCTCAGCCGTCACGCTTCCTATACGCCGAACGATGACCTCCGTGTGAGGCACCGTTCGAGCCCCCTCAGCAACCGCTGCCGCCATTCGCTCGGTATTCCCGGAGAGTGAGTGATAGGCCACTAGCACTTGGGTGATGGGTGGACTATCGGCCGATGAGCCGATAGTAGGCCCTATCAGAATACTAGTCGCGCACAAAAGCAGCAGTCGCCACATCTGAACCATGATGGACCTCTTGGTGATTCTGAGAGCAAGACTGGTATCGGGGGGGCCAGGCCTTGAACGGCCTGGCGAGAATCTATGTCTTCCGATTAGAAGACAAGAGATAAGAAATTCACCATGCGGAACAGCCGCGTCCTAGCGACGAATTACTTCCTCGTCCATATGCTCTTCAACTGACACCTGGGTCAATGTCCCGCGATAGTCGCACTTGTGGCACCGGATTCTAAATTCTTCGATCCACTTTTCCTGCACATAAGACTGGCGGCACTTCGGACAGACAAACACGCCTCGCATGTACACCACACGTCGCGTTTCTTTCATGAACAGCCTCCCTCGAAGTCAAATTGATATGCCGAGGATGGCATAGGGGCCGACGGAATTGCAAGGCGGCATCTCTATCTCCAGAACTCGCATCACCTCTGCCTTGACGACTCACAAACAGCCCGTTAGGATGCGGCCATGACACAATCGATGGATCATTCCAGCCAAACACCTCACTCGACATGGCTGAGCCGACTGACCAGTTGCTTGTGGAGCCTCGCGATAGTAGCGAGCCCCTGGTCTGGCTGGGCCGCAGATCTACCGGCTGAAACTCTTATTGCGGTCAAAATGCCGAATGGTACCGTGATTCAGGCAGAATTAGCGGACACGGCGCTGAAGCGTGCACAGGGATTGATGTTTCGTGAGCGCCTCGCAGACGATCGAGGCATGTTGTTCATCTTCGGTGACGCCCAACCTTGGACGTTCTGGATGAAAAACACCAAAATTCCCCTCGATATCATCTGGATGGATGCGAAAAAAACCATCGTTCATATCGAACGCAACACGCCCATCTGCACCAGACAAGACGACGGGTGTCCGCAGTATCATTCGGAGGAGGGGGCGCTCTACGTGCTTGAACTCGGAGCGGGACGGGCGGCCGCGCTTCAGCTTCAGCGAGGCGTCAAACTCAGCTTTAAACAACCCTAATCGGACTCCGGCCGCTCGCTATGTCGACTTACGCGTTCCCCAGAAAAAACTCTGAATACGTTCCACGAGAGAACGTGTATGCGTGACGACTGACAAGGCCGCCGCATCTCTCGAAAGCTGCGCCTTCGCTGCCGCCGTAACGGCCTGTCGACGCGCGACGACCTCGCCGATTCGTTCGATCAACCGCCGGTCCTCCTGAACCACCTGCAGCAAAGCCGACTTGCTCACCGCAATGACCGACAGTTGCGTGACAGCCACCACTGTGGCCGACCGCGGCTCACCGGTCAATAAAGACATCTCACCGAAAAACTTTCCTGGTTCCAGTGTCGACACCGTCGTAGTCAGTCCACCCTGTTCTAAACGGACATCCGCTGTCCCAGAGACAATCACGTACAGCACTTCTCCAGGATCTCCTTGCCGAACAATTCGCTCGCCAGGCAAATACAACTCCCCTCTCGCACCTTCCGCCAGCACTTCGATTTGCTTCGTATCAAGCGTGGCCAAAAAATCGACCGCTGTCAGTTTCGCCATGATCCGCTCAATGGCGTAACGATCTTGAGCCGCATCCTGTCCATTAGCAGATTGATGCACCACGCGCTGCGGAAACGGAATCTCAATGCCCGTACGAGCGAAAGCATGCCAGATGTAGGTACGCATGGCACTTTCGATGGAATCCCGTTGCGAGAAATCGCCAATCGGAAACTTGATACGGTATTGGATGGCCGATTCATTAAATGCAGTCACAAAAGCGCTGGGTTTGGGATCCGGCAACACCCCCGAGACTGAACTCGCTGTCTCGAGCAACGTCGCGCAAACCTGTTCAGGCGGGGTTCGATACGCGGCATCGACAAACACGTTGCAAAAATGCGTCGTCGTCGGTCTGGTGAAATTGGTCACGCCGCTTTGAATGACCAGGTCGTTTGGCAACGACACCACATCATGGGCACGGGTCAATAAGGTGACATGCTCCATACCGATATGAGTCACCACCCCTTCTCGATCAAGCACTGTGACCCAATCCCCCACCTTGACGATTTTTCCTAGTTCAATCCCGGAGAAAAATCTCGTCAACGTATCCTTTAGCGCCACGCCGACCATCGCCGCCGCTACCGTGGGCAACGCCACGAGAGCCACGAGGTTGATCCCCATGACCAACCAGAGAATCAACACACCGGCCGCCACGACTTCCGCGCCGATGAGCAACTGACGGACGATATCAGGGATGTACCGCTGCCCCCGCTCGATCAGCCATTCGCCGATGATGAGCACATCGAGGATCGTGAAGAAGAAGAACGCTGCGCCGAGCCAAGCTGCGACATTCAGGCAGGACTGAATGAAGTGAGGAACAGAAGTCCCAAGACCGCTGTGGCCGATCAGTGATGCCACAACGAAAAAGACGCCCACACCACCGGCATAAAAGGGCAGAACGGGAACCGGCTTGCCGCGGCGAGTAAACACGTAGGTCAGGGCGCCCAATACCCCAGCCGCACAAGCCAGAATGGCCAGGATGGAACCGGCGAGAGATCCCAGAGTCATGCTGACATCACCCACCGAGGGAAGGATCGCACAGAGAGACCTTTCAGGCTACGCCCGCTCCTGCCATGAACGCATCCGGCGCACGGTGATGACGCCTTCCACCTTCTCAATCGCTTTGAACACCCTCGACAAGTGCGCCGTATCCGCCACTTCAACAATGAAGTCCAGCATCGCTTTCCGATCTTCACGGGTCGTAATTTCTGCTCGACTAATATTTGCCTGGCACTCCGAGATGGCTGTCGAGACATGCGCCAACACCCCCGTCTTGTCCACTGCGATCACTGACACTTTCACTGAATGCGTGCTAGGCGTCGATTGATCCCACTCGACTTCGACCAGCCGGTTTTTATCGTAATCCAGCGCTTCGAGGTTCGGACAATCAATCGTATGAATAGTGAGCCCGCGCCCCCTGGTGATGTAACCCAAAATCCGGTCGCCGGGAACGGGGTTGCAGCAGCGGGAAAGTTGCATCAGGAGGTCGCGAGCCCCCTTGACCTGGACCCCCGTATCATCCGTGCGACCGATCACCGGCTTGTGCGGCACTGGAGCCTCAGGCGCCACGGTCTGAGCTTCTCCCGGCAAGGGCGGTGCAATTTTGCTCATGACTTGAGAAGTCGGCACGTGTCCGAAACCCACAGCGGCGGCAAGTTCTTCCGCAGTTTCATATCCCACCTGCTTGGCGACCGCGAGAAGTTGCTCTGAGCGCATCATCTGAGCGGGAGCCAGTCCATGCCGCCGGAATTCGGCCTCTAGCAGTCGTTTGCCGATTTCGATGCTGCGAGACTGTTCCTCTGCCTTGATCCAATGCTTGATCTTCGTCTTCGCGCGGGAGGTGCGGACAAACTTCAGCCAATCCCGGTGGGGTGTTTGATTGGCCGCGGTGAGAATCTCCACCATGTCCCCGCTTTCCATCATGTGTTTGAGCGGGACAATCTTGCCGTTGACCTTGGCCCCTACACAATGGTCCCCGATCTCAGTATGAACGGAATAGGCGAAGTCGACCGGCGTGGACCCCTTCGGCAGTTCCTTCACCATGCCCTGCGGGGTAAACACGTACACTACGTCGTGGAAGAGATCGAGCTTGACCGAATCCATAAACTGGCGATTGTCCGGCAGGTCCTGATTCCATTCCACGAACTGCCGTAGCCAGCTGAAGACCTTTCCGTCCTTCTCGTCGATACGTCCGTGCTCTTTGTATTTCCAATGCGCGGCGATGCCCTGCTCAGAAACTCGATGCATCTCCTCGGTGCGTATTTGAAACTCCACATGCTCGCCCTTCGGTCCTGCAACCGTGGTATGCAACGACTGATACATATTGGATTTCGGAATGGCGATGTAATCTTTAAACCGGCCTGGCAAGGGGCGCCACAGCGAATGGATCACGCCGAGCAAGGCGTAACAATTCATTTTGATATCGGTGATGATACGTAACGCTGCGAGGTCGTAGACCTCCTCAAACGAGATCGACTGCTTTTCCATTTTTTGGTAGATGCCATAGAGATGCTTCGGGCGACCGGACACCTCCCCATACAAGCCGGCTTCCGCCATGGCCTTCTTCACCATGTCGATCACTTCATGAATGTACTGCTGCCGGTCTTCGTCCCGCTTGGCCACGCGCACCCGCAGCATTTCATAGACATCCGGCTTGAGGTGCTTCAAACAGAGGTCTTCAAGTTCGTTCTTAATCCACCCGATTCCCAAGCGATTGGCGAGAGGGGCATAAATCTCCAGCGTCTCCTGCGCAATCTGCCGTCGTTTTCCTTCGCTGAGATACTCGAGGGTCCGCATGTTATGGAGCCGGTCCGCCAACTTGATGAGGACGACGCGGATATCGTCCGCCATCGACAACACCATTTTCCGGAAATTTTCCGCCTGCTTTTCCTCGTAGTTCCGAAAGGTGATCTTGCCGATCTTGGTGACGCCGTCGACGAGATGGACGACGTC
This sequence comes from uncultured Nitrosospira sp., assembly GCA_900696505.1. Taxonomy (GTDB): domain Bacteria; phylum Nitrospirota; class Nitrospiria; order Nitrospirales; family Nitrospiraceae; genus Nitrospira_A. Next base: position 16,173 of record CAADGJ010000152.1, on the reverse strand, counting down.
TTTTCCAAACCGCTGCTCTAGTTCGAGCGGAGTCGCGAGGGTATCTTCCAGCGTGTCGTGCAGGAGGCCGGCCACAATGGCGGTCACGTCCGTCTTCAGATGGGTCAACAGGCCCGCCACCGCGAGGGGATGGCGAAAGTACGGCTCGCCGGATCGACGCATCTGCCCTTCATGGGCCTTGGCCGAAAAATCATAGGCCCGGCGTACGAGGTCCAGGTCCGCCTCGACGTTATAGCTCTTCACCCGCTCGATCAATTGATCGAGTTCTGTCACTGTCTCGTGGGGCATGCTTAGGACACCTCGCCGCTCATGCGCAGCGCCTTGATGCGCAGTTGGACGCGGTCATACCCGTTCCAATGATTCCGCTCGGGGCTAAAGGCCAGATCGACCGGCCTCCCCGTCTTCAACCCTAGCTCTTCAAATGAGCCCATGCGAAAGCCGATGCTGTCAAAAATAAACGAGCGGCCTTGCCGGACGCGCAACTTCAGATGTTTCTCACCGACGACCCGGGCTTCGACGACATCGAGACCACGAACGGCCAATGTCGGTTCGGGATTGCCCGCGCCAAATGGATGCAACGATTCGAGTTCCTGGATCAAGTCGAAATTGACTTCCGTGAGTTTCACCTCCGCATCGACGTGCAAGGTCGGTCTGACCAGACTGGCGGTCGCCCATTGTGCCGCCACCTCACAAAACCGCCGTCGAAACTCTTCCAATCGCGATTCTTGGATAGTCAAACCCGCCGCGCTCGGATGGCCGCCAAAGGCCTCCAACAGATCCCGGCATGCCGACAATCCTTGATACAGATCAAATCCCTCCACGGTTCTGGCCGAGCCTTTCCCTAGGCCCTTCTCATCCACAGCGATCACGATGCTCGGGCGATGGAAGCGATCCACTAATCTTGCGGCGACAATCCCGACGACACCCAGATGCCAGTGACGCGAGCCCAGCACGATGGCAGCCGCCGGTTCATCCTGCTGTAGAGAGGCTCCCGCCTGCGCCGTAATCTCTTCCTCGATTTGCTGACGCTGTCGATTCAGTTGTTCGAGCTGTTCTGCAATCTGTTGGGCTTCTCGATCGGATTCGGTAGTCAGCAGTTGCACACACAGCATGGCATGATCCAGCCGACCCGCAGCATTCAATCGTGGCCCCAGTCGAAATCCGATCGTTTCGCTGGTACAAGCTTTTGTGATGCCGGCCACCTGTTTCAAGGCACGGATTCCGCAGCGGGCACCACGATTGATCTGAATCAGTCCCTCGCGCACCAGAATCCGATTCTCATCCTGAAGCGGCACGATATCGGCCACCGTCGCCAGCGCGACCAAGTCGAGGCAGGATTCCGGATCGACCTCGCCCGAGCCATACCGTCGCTGGTAGGCCGTGACCACCTTATAGGCCAAGCCTGCGGAACAGAGCCCCTTAAATGGATAGATGGCGTCGCGTCGATGCGGATTGAGCACAGCAAGGGCTGCGGGCATCGTCGCATCGGTTTGATGGTGGTCTGTCACCACCACATCCATGCCAAGTTCTTTGGCGACGGCAATTTCATGATGCGACGTCGTGCCGCAGTCTGAAGTGACGAGTAACGTCACGCCTTCCTGTGCCAGCTTCCTGACGGCCCCCTCGTTCAGGCCATACCCCTCGCGTACCCGGTGGGGAATGTATCCGCAGGCATTCCCTCCCAATCCTCGATAGAACGACAGGTACAGGCTGGTGGCCGATACGCCGTCCACATCGTAGTCCCCATAGAAACACACACGTTCCTCACGGGCGAGGGCCACATGGAGTCGCTCGACAGCAGCCTCCATGTCGGGAATCAAAAATGGATTGTGGAGCCCATCCTGCGGGCTGGACAGCCAACGGCTCGCCTGGTCGGCAGTCGTGACTCCGCGGGCCAGCAAGATCGATGCAGTCACCGGCGATATCGACAGCGTTCGAACGAGACTGTTCTGTAGGACCGTATCAAACGGCCTGAACACCCAGAGTTTTTCGAGCATGACTCCTCTGCTTAGAGCTGAACGCTTCAGAAATTACTGAGAAATAAGGGGAATGGTATCGACTCACCCCATCTTTGTCAAACGGGGCATGGGGAGGACGATAGCATGGCGATTCGAGGTGTTGATATCGCTCTGGTGGGCGGACGGAGGGCCCAGGAAGGCGAGGAGCGCGCACCGGAAGGTGGCATAAAAAAGGAGGGGACTATTCCCCTCCTTTTTGCACATAGTTCTTCACAAACTCTTCAGCATTTTTTTCCAGGACATCATCGATTTCATCGACCAATTTATCGATGTCCTCTTTCATCTTCTTGCCCGATTCGACTACCTTCGGGTTCGGCTTCACCTCTTCTTTGGCGTGTGATTCTTTTCTGGATTCCGGTCTCCTCTCCTGTTTCTCCATCGGAGCACCTCCAGTTCATCCGGACGCATTCGAACGACCCTCTTCTGTCACCTTACTCTAGGGTCCTTGAACGCGTCAAGCCGACCCACGAATGTGTGCGTCGTCGTCGCTGCATATCCGCGACAGGCGGCCGGCACATCCGCCGCCAGGAAAGCATGAGCCGGGTTACCCTCCACCTACTTGACGATCAAGGAGACAATCAGCAACGCCACAATGTTGATCACTTTGATCATCGGATTGATAGCCGGGCCAGCGGTGTCCTTATAGGGATCGCCGACCGTATCACCAGTCACCGCAGCCTTATGCGTATCCGTGCCTTTCAATCCCTGCTCCTCGATATACTTCTTGGCATTGTCCCAAGCACCCCCTCCACTCGTCATGGAAATCGCGACGAACAGTCCCGTGACGATGCTCCCGACCAGCACGCCCCCCAGCGCTTGCGGTCCTAGAATCACGCCGACAATTATCGGAGCCACGACTGGAATCAAGCCGGGAATCATCATCTTGGCAATAGCCGCCTGAGTGACGATATCGACGCAAGTGCCGTACTCCGGTTTGCCAGTTCCTTCCATGATGCCTTTGATGGTCCGGAATTGACGCCGTACCTCCTCCACCACGAGACCGGCTGCTTGACCGACGGCTTTCATGCAGAGCGCGCCGAAAATGAAGGGCAGCATGCCTCCCAGAAAAAGCCCGACCAGAACGGACGGGTTAGAGAGGTCGAAGGTGCTGGCTTGCGTACCCTTAGCCACTTCACGGGCAAACTCTGCAAAGAGGACCACTGCCGCGAGACCGGCAGAACCGATCGCATACCCTTTTGTCACGGCTTTTGTCGTATTGCCGACTGCATCAAGAGGATCCGTAATGTCACGCACCTCTTTGCCAAGATGCGCCATTTCGGCGATACCGCCAGCGTTGTCCGTGATCGGTCCGAACGCATCAATGGCAACCACGATACCGGCCATCGACAGCATCGATACGGCCGCCACCGCAACGCCGTAAAGCCCGCCTGACGCCGCCCCCCCGCAAATCCAATAGCTAGCGAGAATGGCCGCTCCAATCACCACCACCGGCGCCGCTGTCGACTGCATACCGACGGCCAACCCGGCAATAATGTTCGTGGCATGCCCCGTTTCACTGGCCTTCGCAATATCTTTGACGGGCGCATACGCCTTAGATGTGTAGTAGTCCGTAATGAAGACAAGGGCCAGCGTGACCGCCAGTCCCATCAATGCTGCCAGGTAATAACTGATACCGCTGACACCTCCAACACCCTCCATGATCTGCGACGTGATCGGGAAAAATGCGACCGCGGCAATGCCTCCGGCGACAAACAAGCCCTTATAGAGCGCCGGCATGATTTCGCCACCGGGACTGACTTTGACAAAGAGAATGCCGATGATCGTGGCAAAGATGGTCACACCGCCCAAAGCGAGTGGATACAGAATCGGCGCATTGACACCTTTGAACATCGTAAACGCCAGCACCATCGCTGCCACGGTCGTGACCGCGTAGGTTTCAAACAAGTCGGCCGCCATACCCGCACAATCGCCCACATTGTCGCCGACGTTGTCGGCAATGACTGCCGGGTTACGAGGGTCGTCCTCCGGAATCCCTGCTTCGACTTTGCCGACGAGATCCGCGCCCACATCGGCTGCCTTCGTGTAGATTCCGCCGCCGACCCGGGCAAACACGGAGATCAAACTACCGCCGAACCCCAGACTGAGCAACGCATGAATGGCTTTCTCCTGACCTGCCAACTGAGAGGCGAGAGTGTAGAAGCTGGTGATGGCCAACAACCCCAGCCCGATCAACAATAATCCCGTGACTGCACCGCCGCGGAAGGCCACCGTCAGGGCAGCATTCATGCCGTTATGCGCCGCCTGTGCCGTTCGCACATTGGCCCGAACCGCGATAATCATTCCGACGTACCCGGCGAGCGCCGATGCGCCGGCGCCGATGAGGAATCCGACTGCCGTCAACATGCCAAACTTATCCGATACGGCTCCTGCCCCCCACAAGACGACGAATAACACGGCAGCCACCACACCAACCGTCTTGTATTGACGGTTCATGTACGCGCCCGCTCCCTCCTGAATCGCTTTGGAAATTTCCTGCATCTTCGTATTGCCGGCATTCAGCTTGAACACCCACATGGCGAGATACAGGCCATAGACAATACCGGCCACCGCCGCAACCAGAGCAAAGGTCACAATCGCTGAGTCGCTCACAGTGTTCTCCTCCTGTTACAGATGGTGAAACTGAGAATCCAGCTGACGTGGTACGGGATCGATTCGCCGTGAAAAGCCCACTCACATGTAAGGATCGATGAATGTCACAGGTGCTCCGTGGCTTGAGCCCATCGCGGACTGATTGTGCAGCAGGAATACCGCCGCATGCCCGACAACTGACACGGTCGCGAACGAGAGGAAAAGTGGCGCCATTCTATAGGGGTGATCAAGGCTGATCAAGGCGAAAGATCATGCAGCAAGAGGCGGAACGACAGCACGCAGGCGGTTTGCGCAAGGATATCCAGTTTGTTATAGTGCGCGCGGGCTGTGGAGGACGAACATGGGATTCGCGCCGGAATATATCCTGATCGACCAGCAGAAGTTCAGCAAAGCCAAGCTGTCGCTGGACAACCACGTCTACAAGAATTGTGAGATTGACGACTGCGATGTGTACTATAGCGGCGGGCAATACGAACTAATCGACACGCATATCACCAACTCGCGACTGATCTTGAACCATCCTGCCAAAGGGATCTACAGCGCGATTCAGATCTTCAAGATGAAGTCGCCAGGCTCCAGTATCATCTCCGAATAATTGGTTGCACGTGAGACGCCACTCAGCGGATCGAAGCCTGAGTGGCTCTCGTCCCGCTTCTCAGCCGTTTCTCCATTTCAGGCTCAACGCCAGACAGCTATTTCGCAACCGGAACGTTCTCGCTGAATTTCGCGATTGGAATTGGCTGGAACACCGGATCCTGCGCACCCTTTGAAGACTCGGCCTCGATACGTTGCAGAAAGCTCGCCGGACCTGTCACGGGAGCATAGCTGAGGATGGCTTCGACATCGAACGTTTTAGTGTCCTTGGGTGTCGGAAAACTGAAGGCCTCGACGCGAGTCTCCTCCGGCTTGAGAACCGTTTCCTCAAGGACCTTCACCGCCTCAAAATCGAATACCGTCTTTTGACCTTTGGCATCCGCATAGGTCCGTCCGTAGACGCGCTTGTCGCTGAAGACCGTCTTGAGATTTTTCCCTTTCACCGTCAGTTCCAAAACCACGCTTGCCCATCCTGGATGGGTCGTCGGCAGATTGTGAGGGACGAGACTCTGCACCGCCACCGTCACGGATGTCTTGTCGCCCTCCACTTTGGTCGACACGTCCAACTTGGCCGCTTCCTGCCTGAGCTGCCCGATGCGCCCAGGGAATGTATGGTTGGCAACCTTTCGCTTGGCTTCGCCATTGGCGGACTCTCCAACCTGTTCAGGCATATGACAGGTTTGACATTCCTTTCCGGACTTCACGGCCTTGCTTTGGTCCCAATTCCCTAACAGATCATTACTCTTTCCAAGGTCAGCCGCTACAGGCACGACTTGATGGCAGTTCAAGCAGAGATCGGATTTGCGGAACAGGGCCGATTCCATCGATTGATGGGCGAGGTTCGCCGCGAAATCTTTGTACGGTCCATACATGGTTTTATTGCCGAGGTCGTACTTCGGTTCCGGCGGCTGTTTGGTTCGATCAACTTGTTTAATGAGATGACATTGCGCACAGGCCACGCCATCTAAGGAGGGTTCACCGGATTGGGCTTGAGTGACAAATAACTGCACGTGATCGGGAAACTCACGCACATGCGGCGCATGACAGCGGAAACAGAGGGCCTTATCTTTTCCAGCAGGAGACGTCAGATAGGCATCCAGGGCAGCGCGGAATGTCGGCGTATGGATCGATTTGGAGAGAGGCGATGTCTCCCACTCCTCAAACACCCGCTCATGGCAGCGCTTGCACTTACCGGAACTGGGAAAGGACTTTTCGATTGTCAGTTGAGATTTTGCATCCTGCGCCAAGCCTTGCTGCACGCCATAACTGGCCAATCCAATCACCATCAACACTGCCATGATGATGAGTCCCCGCAACAGACCTCGTCGATTCTCCACCGGTTGCATCTCCTCCGCACATGGTGCGCACCTCGCTGCCCGTTGTCGTGAGAACCGGCAGGGGGTCTTACAGTGATTTGGTTCGGTAGGTCAGCATGCGAGGCTGAATATATTCCTCGATGACCTTCTTGGCGGCCGCACGCTCCTGGTCGGTGGGCAGCGTGGCCAGATATTTGGCTTTCAGTTCAGATTCAGGTTCCGGGATCAACGCGTAGTTGAGCACGACTTCAATGGTCGACGGCTCTCCTCCTCCCGCCGGCAGGGTCTGCGAAAAGGGCACTCGCCTGGTGTTGCCGCCCTTAATGAAGGGGTCGGGAATCGGACCGCGTAAAATTTTCTCGTACGGCAACCCGAAATGTTTAGTTTCTTCTGCCAGGATGTGCCCCTGCGCATCCTTGATAGTGATCGAGAGGAAGAATTGCTTCAACACCGGGTCGCCATCAGGGAAACTATGCGGCAGGCTGCCGACCTTCACCAACACCGTCCCTTCTACCCCTGTTGCCGCCTTCGTCGCTTCGATATCAATACGCGGCATCCATTCCGCCTGCAGATTGCGATTCTTCAGGAGCGTGCCTGGAATGACGACGCCGCGAAACCAATGCCGCCCGATTGAGCGGGTCATGGCGCCACGTCTCGACGTCGAACTCCCGGTGGATGGCTCCATATGGCAATCCTGGCAAATCGTACCGCGCAGAATTTCTCCGGGGAGATCTTTCTGCGTGACATCCTTGACCTTATCGAAATGGCAGGAGGTGCAGAAGTTCGAGCCACGGAACAGCGGCAACTGTGTCGCCGGATGGACCAAATTTTCTTCCGGATCCGCGTACGGGCCGTAGAGCATCTCGCTCGGCTTCACCTTGTAGGTCGGCGGGGGCATGGGTGCGGTCTCGACTGCATCGATCAGATGACAGGACGCACAACCGATCCCTTCCACCTGGGGCTTGCCTGAGAGAACCTGCGCGGTAATTTTTTCGGCATGTTGGGGAAAGACCGTGACGGCCGGCGCATGGCAGGATAGACACCGCTGCCGTTCTTCCAGCGAAGGATTGGTCTGCATCCAGACGCCCAACACCGTGCGGAACACCGGAGATTCAAAGGAAGTGCCGTGTAATAACGCCGCATCCACTCGACCGAAGGATTTCAGGTCGGGCGTCTGCTCCCGCATGCCCTTCCATTCTTCGTAGTGCCGATCGTGGCACTGTTTGCAATCTTCAGAACGGATAAAGATCTTTTCGATCTCCGCCACCCAATCGGCCGGGGCTTGACCGTCGGTCTTTTGCGCGATAGCCCGCTCATGAAAGGTGACCGTGAGCAGCGCAAATACCACCAGCAGTCCGCTCATGGCCCATTTCTGAATGGTTCGTCCCGTTCCGATCACGTGTTGCTCGCTCTCTTAATCCCGCTTACACCCGACGAAATGAAAGTTCACTCCCCATCCGACCGGATCGCCCGGATCGGCGGGCTCGTAGGTTCCCACCGTAAAGTTGCATTCCTTCATGGCGACTTTGACCGCCTTGCCGAAATCAATCAGGTTGCGGACTTCTTTCTTATCAATCTCTTTTATAACGGAGCGGACCTTAATTCCCGCATAGTCAGCCCGCGAATTGCCGATCACCTCGAAGACGGCGACACCTTCCGGCCGTTGAAGTTTGAGCTCCTTTTGAACCTCTTCGTCGACCTCACCCACCGCAATGCCGAACTCCTCTCCAAGCTGAATGGCTTCCTCCACTGTCATTTCCACATTGCTGCCTGAGCCTGCGGCAATCGAAGGATTCCCGACCGTGGCGGCAAGGAGCAGCGCCGCTCCACACACACAAAGAGCCCTTCCGAAAGAAAGGGCTCTATTGTGCATCACGCGATGAATCTGAACACTGTCCTCCAAAAGCTGCCTCTACCTTTGCGAACAAAGCTCTCGCCGATGCGCTCGGCTTTTTACATCATCCTACCAGGAAGAATTACGTCTTTGTGACCGGATCCAATGCGAGTTGAAACCAGGGAGCGATCGCCTTTTGTCCGTTTCGCTCTTTGTTCTCACCATTCCACACGGCGAAGGACACGGCCTGTATGTGCCCGGGAATCAGCTTCGCTTCATTCTCCTGCTCTTCACTCGAGAGGGGACGGCGCATCACGACACGCCACGTGCCGTCCTTCCAGGTAGCTTTTCCCTGAACACGACCCTGCTTTTCTTTCGTGGTCAACGTACTAAACCCGCCCCCGATCAAATCCTCTACCGAAGAGGCCCGTCGTGGAATCACCTCAAACCGCCGGGGCTCGCTGCCGCCCCCCTTGTCTTTTTCGGTGGTTCTCGATGCGCGCCGATCGATGTCGCTCTGCCAATCAGCTTTCCAGTGCCAGATATTGATGTAATGGTCCAATTGTCCCATACAAAAAAACGCCGGAGCGTCACCAAGCGGAAGTCCCAAAGCCACGCCATCTCGAAATGTGCCAGGCGTCAACCGATCATTTTTCGTATTGTCCTGCCATTCCAGCAAGAATGCGATGTCGGTACCATTGTGCACGGCGCGTACCCTCAACGCGTGGGCTGTCGGCTCCGGCCAGACGGGGCGGGTAATGATCTGGCCGCTCAGTGGCAAGGTCATCGGGGAGATTTTCTGCCAGAGCGGATCTTCCGGCGCCACGGGTATGTCTCCCGAGACGGCCTGCGCACGGATGATCATGCCTTCGGAACTGACGATGGGGATACCGAGACCACCCAGAATGAGGGCGAGAACCAACAACACGGAGAGGAGACTCAACAATCTGGTGCGGGATGTGTAGACCGACGTCATTCGCCTCATGTCCCGGCGCGTGGCCTTAGTCGTGACAACACGCGCACGCGTTCCCTGTGCGGAAGCCTTGGCTCCGTCCTCCAAGCGTTACCACAACTTGGCGCGACGAATCTTATTTTCACCCCGCTCGCAAATATACAGATATCCTTGGGAGTCGAGCGTCAATCCCACGGGGGAATTCACCACCGCCTCAATAGCGAGCAACCCATCCCCGTGTTTGAGCGCACCGGCCGCATCTTTCGCGACAAAGCGGGCAGCGCCGCAGCCACCCATATTTTTATCATCATATCCGCTATCGCCGTTCCCGGCCACGGTGCTGATCATCCCCGTCCCCGCCTCGACTTTGCGAACACGGTGGTTGCCGGTATCGGAGATATAGGCGTGATTGTGCTGATCGAATACAATGGCTTCGGGTGCGTGCAACATCGACTTGGCTGCCGGCTTGCCATCTCCGTCGTACCCATAGCGGCATACGCCGGCGAGTGTAGAAATCAGTCCGGTCTGGCGATCGATCTTGCGCACGCGATTGCTGCCCTTGTCTACGACATACACATCCCCGGCATTGTCGACGGCAATTCCGACGATATCATAGAGACGCGCTTCTAGAGCGGGCCGACCATCATCCAGATACATGGAGAGATTGAGCCCGTCAGAGCAGACCGGCATCAGCCAACCGTTGTCGTCGCTGAAATCGATACCGATCGCATCGCCGGATAACACGACCAAATTGCGCGCAACCAAGGGTTGCTCCCTGGCTTCGTCCTCAGCAGTCCAGCTGCCGGCAATAGTTTCGACACGGCCCGTTCGTGGATCGAACCGACGAATCCGGTGTGCCTGCGTGTCGGCGATATACATGACATCGTCCGCATCGAACGCGATGGCGGCAGGCCACGTGAGATTCACCTCCAGCGCCGGTCCGTCTCCATTAAAGCCATGTTCACCGGTCCCGACGACCGTCGTGATTATGCCGGTCTCCCGATCAATCTTGCGAATCCGGTTGCTCCCTGAATCGCACACATACAGATCGTTCTTGGAATCACAGGCCACATCGAGAGGCAGATACAAGCCGGCTTCCCCACAAGGCCCTTCGTCTCCGCTGTAGCACGTCTCTCCGATGCCGGCGAAGTTATGGACCGTACCTTCCGTCAAGTTGACGCGACGCACACGATCGGATCCGGACTCCGCGAAGTACAGCCACTGCTCCTCCCGATCCAGAGCGACGTGGTGCGGAAGGGGAATGCCGGCCTTCACCGCGCGCTTGCCGTCTCCCGTACTCCTGGCCTTTCCATTCCCGGCAAAGGTTTCAATGTATCCGGGAGCTAACTGAACATCTGTTTCCATAACGTTGTGCGTCCGTTCTATGCTGGGCCCTTGTTATCGAGGATATTATGCTTGTGCGCGCGCGGCAGGAGGGGCCGCAGCGACTTGTTGCTCCACCACAGGCGTCGGCATCGGAGCCGGCGGTTGGGCGGCAATGGCCTGAGCCTGCACGGGTTCGGCCTGTTGCTGCGCTTGCGCCTGGGCTTCCGCTTCGATCGCATCCGCTTCATGGACGGATTTTTTAAAGCCCTTGATGGCCTTGCCGATCCCCTCACCAAGCTGCGGCAACTTCCCTGCTCCGAAAATAATCAACACGATAAACAGGATCAGGATCAACTCTGTAAAACCAAGGCTGCCAAACATGGTGTGTCTCCTTTGCTCACGTGTTCAGGATGCGGATCCCTCTTTGGCCTTCTTCGCAAATCGTTCTTTCAACCGCTGACGAGCCTGCTCAGCCTGTTCAAACATTTTGCACTTATCGTAGACGCTGATCAAATTGTAATACGCGAGCGGCTCGTCCGGGCTGTGCTCCACCGCACTCTCCATCACCTTGATCGCCAAATCGGTCTTTCGGTGATTGAGCGCGATCTCCATCAACTTGAAGCTGGCTTCCAGGTGCTTCGGATCCAGTTCAAGAACACGCAGGTAACACTGAATCGCCATGTCCATGGTGTTGTAGTCGGAGACTTGCGGATTATCGAGCTCGACGTAAACGCCAGCGAGATTGTACCAGGCCATCGGATCGTCCGGCGTGATCTCAACCAGGCGTTCGTAATAGTTCTTCGACTCCATGTACTTGCGCTTGTCCGCCTGCACCCGGCCGAGATTAAACAGCGCCAAGACATCATAAGCATGTACCTCAAGGGCACGCTTAAACTCCGCCTCGGCCTCGTCGATCATGCCCTTCGTGGCATAAATGGTCCCGAGGTTGGAGTAGTACATCGCCAGAGAGCGATTCATCTCCGTCCTGAGGCCCTCAGCCATCTCGATGGACTTCTTCACTTCTGTAAGGGCATCGTCCAATCGGCCTTTGCTGAAGTACAGTTCACCCAATCGGCAGCGTGCCTGAAAATCATCGGGCTCGGTGCTGAGCAGCTTTTCAATCTCAGCAATTTCTTCATCGGGATTTAACGGCTGATCGCCAGGATCTACCGCCGCACTACCCTGTTCTGCTCCGCCGGTCTGTGTGTGTTCATCCATAACAACATATCCTAATCTGGGTGAGTCAAAAATTAAATCTGTCCGCCAACGAGGGATTCCTGCGTCCCGACCAGCGGCGGTCTACTCACCGTCGCCTGCTCGGTGACCGTTCCCTTCGGGCGATCGAGCGTCAATAACATTACCCCAAGAATCACCATCAAGGTCAAACTGGAAAACAGCAGCGCATAACCGGCAATAAACATTAAGGCCAGTCCGTATCCTGCTAGGCGCCCCATCGTCACCAGCCTAATGACGGTATACGACCAGCACAACAGTCCGGCGACATAAAAGGCGAAGGGCAGATAGAAGGTATAGCCCATGCCCATTTGGAAGATCCAGCTGATCCCTTCGCCGGCTTTCCGGATGGAATGGGCCAGCACCGGATTGTAGAGCCCCAGGAAATAATCCATAAACAACAGGCCGAAAAATACCACTGCCGACACTGCCCCGAACCAGATCGCGCGGCGGCGCTGCTGTTTGTTCCTCGTGCGGAACGATACTCCGCGTCCGTAGGCCCAAAAGACCAGGATACTGGCCAGCACCATCAACGCTTCGCCGATGCGATTGGCTTCATACACAAACGGCGGTGCCGCGATCACACCCATCCATCCGTAGGTGGTGGAGAAGATTTGATAGTACAGCCATCCGGAAATCCCGAAATAATAGACGGTGCCCATGACGCGCTTGGACCACTCCTGCTGCTGCGAGAGATACTCCAGCATCAGCGCCGTGAGTGCGATGATGGTCACGACGTTGTAGGCGATCGAGCCGAGCATGGCCGGTTGCACGATGAGAAAGGCCACCGTCAACACCAGCAGAAGCGCCACGCTGGGGATAGTGACGGCATTAAAACCCTTGAGCCCTCTTGCGCGGGCACGATTGACCAGCAAGACCACGAGGGCAAGGAACACAAAAATGGCCACGACATTCAGCAGCGCAAACCCAATCGAGGTCAGCAGCTGGAAGACCGTTCCAATCCACTCATGCTGAGCGGCAATTTTGCTGATGTGCATGCCCAGACGGGAGACCAGACGATATAGCACCAGTTCGAAAAAGCCGACGAACAACACCAGCTTGATGGTGTATTCAAACAACAATCCCTGATCGTCAACTCGTCCTGTTGGCCGTTCGACGGCGGCGGCTATAGCAGACATCTCCAGCCCCCCTGGCAAACGTGAAGCACTTCGTGACCACACCGCATGAGGCCGCACTCTGCGCGGCCCGACTTTCCAATCTAGGAGACGGTAGGTTGTGGTATCTGCAACGCTTGCGACTTAGCCCGGGCAATATACAGCAGCCCGTCGGCCATAGAATAGTTAAACGGCAACTCGCACACGACTTCGCTGATCTTCTCGTACACCTGCTGATAGAGCTGCTCCGCCTGAGCCGGCGTCATCCCTTCCTGCACTTCGTAGAAAAACCCGAGACTCAAATCCTCGGTGGCCGGTCGCATAATTCGCCGAATGCCATAACTCCCCGGATCGCTCATGATCGGCGCTTCTTTTTCCAAGTCAAACAGGCAGGGCTGGCAAGAGAATCCATATGATTCGTGGAGCTTGGTATTGCCTACCACGAAGTTCATCGTTTCCAGCGCTTCCTCTTCCTTCTCCGTGGGGAAGCCCACAATGACATAGCAGTGCACCGCGATGCCCAGATCGACGCAGTCATCCACAATGCGCCGAACGGATTCCTGCTTGATCCCTTTTTTCATGAAGTCCATGACACGCTGGTTGAACGACTCCAGACCAAAGACGATCTTCAAGCAGCCGGCGTCCCGCATCTGTGTGAGCAATTCTCGCGAGAGATTTTTTTCGAACCTCAATTCGCAGGTCCACTTTACATTGACCTGACGATCAATCATCTGCTGGCAGAGCCGCTTCGTAGGCGACAGTGCGAAGCATTCGTCGGTAAAGAAAAACGATTGCGCGCCATACCGTTCCTTCAACCAGACCAGATCATCCACCGTCTTGCCCGGATCGCGCTGCCGGAAGTTTTGATGATCCAGCGTCAACGCGCAAAACGCGCAGTCCTTGTAGTAACAGCCTCGCGAAAATTGCACTGGCAGTACCGGCTCCGGAGACAAATACAGGTCGAGCGGAAATCCGTCGTAGTTGGGCGCCGTGAGTTGGTTGATATTCTCGGAGTAGAACGGCTGATTGACGGTGATCTTTCCATTCTGACGATAAATCAGATTGGGCACCTTGCTAAAGTCACGCTTGCCATCCATCTGATTGACGAGTTCGAGCAAGGCGGTTTCACCCTCGAACACCACAAAATCGTCGACGAGATCGAAGAGCCATGGGCAGCGTCGCAGGTTATCGACCAGGCGCGTGAAAATGCTGCCTCCGACGGTCACGTGCAGTTCCGGCGCAAGTTCTTTAATCAATCGACAAAGCGTGAGACCCGGGATGATTTGCGACGTAGCCGTGATCGAGACGCCAACCAAATCCGGACGATCGGTCAAAATAGAGGGCAATACGTGCTCACGGAAGAGACTGATGTAGGGATTTTGCGCTTCGTCACGGATAGCTTTGATCAGATCTTTCGACGAATAGATGGAGTAGTCACCAAACTGATTATCCACGACGGTCATTCTGGTGGGGAAATAGAGCGATGACAGCACCTCGAGCCACTTATCGATTAGAAAGAGGCTGTTGCGATAGGCTTCGATGTCATAGAAGCCTTCTCCCCGCAATGTCTCTTTGGCAAGTTCGATACGTTCAAACAAGTAGGGGAAGCGATCAAGGGATTCGATAATCCGCGCAAGTTGCTCCGCACTCCCGGGCCCAGTTTCTCCCGTACGTTCTCGCTCAAGGCCTCGCTGCTTCTCGACCAACTGCTGATAGAGGCCGTGGGCAAAGGACTGGGTGAGGACTTTGTCCAGCAATTCGATGCCGAGATCACGCTGGGAGACATTTTTGACTCCCGCTTGAGTGAGGAAACCAGTGAGAGAAGGGAGGCTTAGGTAAGGTTGCGAAGGGTGCCACGTCGGTGGAAACAGGAGAGAAACCTTCATAAAATTATCTTTATATTAAGCAGGAAAATCAGTGTTTTCAGGAGATTTGTACCGTATCGGTTTATACACTCCGCTTTGGTCCGAAAGCAACCCTCCGACTGTGATGGAAAAGAAATTCCACTGTTCGCGCCAATGCGTCACAGAGACCCAGAAATGCACGAAGGCCCCGAGTCACTTTGCCATCGCTGACAAGAACTCGGGGCCTTCTGCTTCAAGCCCTCAACACGTTCCAGCCCGGCACAGGGGCAGGAATTTTACTTCAGACCGCTTGGATCACGGCAACTTCAGCGTGAACCAAGTGGAGAGAGACTTCATACCGTTCCGTTCAATGTTGGAACCGTCCCACACCGCAAACGCGATGGGCACAGAGGCTCCCGCCTTGAACTGGGTGTCGTTGGCATCGCCGGTCTCCAGCGAACGCTTCACGACTACGCGCCAGGTCGGACCGGTGTATCCACCGCCCTTGAGGGAACCTGACGGCTCCCACACGCCATTGCCGATCACATCTTGATGGGCCTGGGTGGTCAAGGTGCTGAACCCGTTGGCATTCAGATCCTCAACGGAGCTGACGCGCAGTGTCGGGTCGGACATGATGTTACCGGAACAAATACCGGAGTTGAATGGCCCAAGGCTGCGGCCGATACGATCCGGATAGGTGACTCCGCCAGCCGGCTCTTCGAAATAGTAGTCCCAGAAGATGCCAGGGTACTGGTCGTCCACGTCCCAGATTCCGGCGCTATCCTTGCCGAGATCCTTCTGCCACTCCGCGTTCCAACGCCAGATGTTGACCGTCCCACCGGACTGGCCCATGCACTGGAAGGGCGGCGCGCCCGCAGTATTGACCGGGAACATGATGGCTACCTGGTCGCGAAAATCCTGCGGACCAATCGCCGTATCGTTCTTGGTCTGGTCGCTCCAATCAAGGCGCAACCCCAAATCCTTCCCGTTGCTGACCGCCTTCACAAACACCGACTTGACCGAAATATTCGGGTGCATCGGGGTCGTGATGGTCTGTCCGCTCAATGGGATGATGACACCTGGCACTCCTTCCCAGATGGGGTTTGCACCGTCCATCGGGATTGCCCCCTTGATCGCCTTCACGGGAATGGTCACCGGTTGGCTGACCGCGAGAGGCACCTGCCCGATCGTCAACATAATGCCGACGATCAGCGCAGAGAACAGAATGCCAAACACCAAACGCTTGTTGCGTGTCTGCACCAGTCTCATTGCGTATGCCCTCCTCTGAAAGATTAATAAGAAAAAGAACTGGGAACGTATAACGTCTACCG
>CAADGJ010000151.1 GCA_900696505.1 uncultured Nitrosospira sp. | reverse complement strand
CGACTCTCGTCGGGCCTCATGTGTACCTTGGCTTGATTAGATCAACCCAAGGCCGCATGGACCAGGCAGAAGAAGCGCTGCGCGAGGCGATCAGGCGTGATCCCTCTAACCAGACTGCGCATCTGGCTCTCGCGCGTCTTTATCTCACACAAGAGAAGCCGAAGGAGGCGGAGAAGGAAGTCTCGCAGACGTTGCGAGTGAACCCCGCCAGCCTGGAAGCCGCCGTGTTGTATGGTGATGTGTTCGTGTTCGGGAAGAACTGGGCCAGGGCCGAGGAGGTGTATGGCGCCATCAGCAGGCAACTGCCTGGACAACCGATTGGCTATGTGAAGATGGCAGCGCTTCGCCAGCTGCAAGCAAGGCCGGCTGAGGCCGCGGAGCTCTTTGCGCAAGCGCTGGTCTATGCGCCTGATGACCCGGTGATCATGCAGGACTACCTGGTCACACTCGTGGGGTCGAAGCAGTCTCAGCAGGCAGATCGCGTGCTCGGGGCGTATCTGGCCAAAACATCGCGCGATCCAAACACATGGAGACTCGCGGGACGCGTGTACGTCGCTCAGGGCAAAATCGACCAGGCACAGAAAGCGTTTCGGAAAGCGGTGGATCTGGCACCGGATCTTGCGCTGGCGCACTACGAACTCGGACAAGTGCAGCTTCTGCAGAATAAGCTGCCTGCAGCCGTGTCGGCGTTTCAAAGTGCTTTGAAAAAGGACGAGACGAATTCGGCGATTCATACGGCACTTGGCATGGTGTTGGCCCGTCGAGGACAAGTCGATGCGGCGAATGGCCATTACAAACGCGCCTTCCAGCTCAATCCTCGGGATGTGGTTGCCGCGAATAATCTGGCGGCGAACCTGAGCGACCAGCAGGAGCTTGACGATGCGCTCGGGTTTGCACGGGATGCGCTGGAGTTGGCTCCTTCCAACCCGGCGATTAAAGATACGCTCGGCTGGATCTATTTCAAGCAGGGCCGGTTCGATAGGGCGTATCCATACCTGGCAGAAGCTTCGGCCGCGCTCTCACAACATCCCGTCGTCCGTTACCACCATGCGGTGGTGCTCTCCAAAATTGGTCGGCAGACCGAGGCCTTGTCTGAGCTGAAATCCGCCCTGTCATTGCCGGGTGGTTTTCCGGAAGCCGAGCAAGCAGCGCGGATGGTGGCGGAAAATAAGATGGATGAGTAGTTGGTTAACTGTGCTGCGGTGATGATCAGTGAGGCCGACGCGTGGAGAATTCTCTCGTCACTCCTTCTGCTACAGGAACCCGCCCGACGTCGGCGGGTGTTCACTCCAGGACACCTGCGTATCTGCTCGGCAATTATTCGGCCCTGTGGAGAATCGCAGGCCTCTGCCTTCTTCTCCTCCTGCTCTGTGCGCCGATACTCCACGATCTCCTGAACTTGTGGTGGAACCGGTACGGCTTTTCCCATGGGTTCCTGGTCCCTCTGCTCAGTCTCTATCTCGTCAGATTGCAGTGGCCCACGCTGAAGCAGCTTCCAGTTGAACCGGCGCTGGGCGCAGGCCTGCTGTGGCTGGTGTGTGCCATCGCCGTACTCCTGGCGAGCGAGGTCGCCGGCATTCTCACCACCGGAAGCGTCGCGTTGATCCTGGTTCTCGCAGGACTGGTGTTGCTGCTTTGCGGGTTCGCCTATTTGAGAGCACTCGCGTTTCCGCTCGCCTATTTGATCTTCATGACGCCGGTCCTCGATGGCCTGACGGAGCCGCTTGTATGGCCATTTCAGCTCCTCACTGCAAATATGTCCGTCTCCATGTTGCGCGCCCTCGGCATCCCCGTGATTCTGGAGAACAGCATCGACATCATCCTCCCTACCGTCACTCTTGAAGTCGCACGAGAATGCAGCGGCGCGGGCCTGCTCATAGCCGTGCTGGCGATCGGATTGCCGCTGGCTACTCTGACCTTGCAGACCTGGTGGGCCCGCGTCACCCTGGTCCTGTCGTCGGTCGCTATTGCCATTATGGCCAATTGGCTGCGTTTGACCGTCATGGGTGTCTATGCCCAAGCGGGAGGCAAGGATCTTCACGGTCCGTACCACATACTTCAGGGCTTGTTTGTCGATTGGGTCGCCTTCGCGTTCCTGTTCGCGGGGGCTTGGTCGTTGGGCAGACTGGAGCCCGTTGCATTGCGGCCATCAATTCATGGGGAGGAGAAGAGATGCTTCTCTGAGCCAGTCTCTCATCGCCATGCCTCGAATCACGCCTGGTGGCTGGCTTGCGTCACGCTTTGCGTTGCGACGCTTGCTCTCTATGGGCTTGATCGCGGGGCGTCGGGACTCAAGAAAGAGCTGGCGACATTCCCGGGTGTCGTCGGGGATTGGGTGATCGACCACCGCCTGAACAGCGCCTCACGGGTGAGCCTCGCCGCCGCTGATGATTCCCTTATGCGGACGTATCGCGCTTCTGACGGACGACGAGTGAATGTGTACGTGGCATACACGAAGTCGCAACGTCAGGGGAAAGAGCTGGTGGGCATGGAGACGGCTCCGCTTCATACGGAGGCGATCGCCACCATGTTGGGGAGAAGAGAAGATGCCATCGCGG
>CAADGJ010000150.1 GCA_900696505.1 uncultured Nitrosospira sp. | reverse complement strand
CCCCAGCGTCTCACACCGCTTCTCCCGGAACGCGTGGTGACTCACTATGCCTATTTCCAGCAACTCAGCCGTCTCAGCGAATCCCCGCTCGTGATGGTTCGCCTGCACCTCGACCAGCCGGTTCGACAGACACAGCTCATCCTCCTCGAAGGAAAAACTTTCCACTGGATCATCCGTCATCCCGATGAAGAGCGACACGAGCAGACGTCGGTCCTCTGGGCTCAGGCGGTGGGCGAGCCGAGTCTGTTGCCACAGTCGACGGAAGAACTCGTTCGCCTTGCCGCGGATGCCATGGCGGCCGCATTCCCGACGACGTCGCCGCCGCGCATTCTAGACTTCGACGTCATGCGCCTCGCCTCCGCCATGCTGGCCAGCAAACCGGGCACGCATCAGTATCGACCGATCTCGACCAGCCCCTTCACCAATTTTTTCGTCGCGGGAGCGTGGACGGACACGGGATGGCCGGCCAATCTGGAATCAGCCATTCTCAGCGGCCACCGTTGTGCCGAGGCCATCTCTACCCGTCCCTCATAGCGACTCGCACCGGTGCGCGCCAACGTGCAGCGCAGCGTTGACAAGCCCCGATGGCGCGACTAAGATTTGGCGCTCCACGCGAGATGTCACCTCCATGTCTTCACCGCATATCGCCCTGCAGGAACTCGCCGACTCGCTTCACGACTGCCAACGATGCCCGCTCGCCAAACTAGGCCGGCGTCAGGTGGTATTCGGCGTGGGCAATCCGCAGGCCTCCGTCATGTTTGTGGGGGAAGCACCGGGCTTTCACGAGGACCAAAAAGGGGAACCGTTCGTAGGCGCGGCGGGGCAATTGCTGAATGAACTGCTGCAGTCGGTCGGACTATCCCGCGCAGATATCTACATTGCCAACGTCATCAAATGTCGGCCGCCCAATAATCGAGACCCGGAACCGCCGGAAGTCGACACCTGCAAGCCGTTCCTCCTGAAACAGATCGCTCTGATTCGACCGAAGTTGGTCTGCTCGCTCGGCAACTGGGCGACGCAAACGCTACTGGAACGTAAGGTAGGCATTACGCGAGTCCGCGGGCAGGCTTTTTACATGAAAGACTTTGTGCTCTTTCCTTTGCTTCATCCTGCCGCAGCCCTGCATCAAAGCAGCATGCTGCAGCCCTTGCGAGAAGATTTTCAGAAGCTCAAGGAGTTTCTGGACCGGCACAGTCAGCCAGCCCCGGCGAAGGAACAAGAAGTTGCCAGTGCTGCACGGACACTTGAGATCGAGCGTCCGTCTTCGCCCGCCCAACAAATGGATTTATTCGGATCTTAGCAACGCCGCCTGGCCTGGCCGCCTCCCCAACAGGCGAAGCAGCCAGACAGCGCGTTCGTTCACGTACGGGCAGGATGACTCTCGGCAGCGGTTTCGGACGGAGATTCCTCCTCCGTTGCCTCAGTCGCGTCTTCATCTTCGGGAGCACCAAACCAGGCAACCAGCATGTCTTCCCACCAGGCTTCATCAACATCCGGGCCCGGATCAACACCGAGGAACGCGACGTCCTCAGCCGTGATTCCCTGACCCACCAAGTGCGGTTGAAATTTCGCCCGATCGATGACTTCCTTCGTGGCATATCCGCCTAAGATCCAGTCGTCGGGGTCCGCCCGCCTGGATTTGTACGCCTTCAAATTCAGCTTCAGATAGAGAAACATCTGCTGCTGGCGCTCGTCGCCGACTCCGCTCTGCGGCAAACTGAGCGTCTTCTCGATCTTCTTGCGCCAATGCCGATCCTCGTATCGCGAGGTGATCAGCTGCAGCATGATTTTTCCCTGTTCGGCATCAAGAGCCATGGTGTGTTCCTTACTCTGTTCTGATGATTGCCTGCTTATCGTCCATATAACCCGGTGACCGATGCTTTTCCGAGGGCATTCTGATTGAGGTAATACCCGACCATCGCGCCGGAGGCGTCTTTCTTCAGCGGCAATAGGTCCACCTTCAACGCAAAGACCGTAAAGATATACCGATGCGGCTTGTCTCCCGGGGGAGGGCATGGTCCCCCGAAGCCGGGCTGTCCAAAATCGGTCATGCTTTGAATGCTGCCCGCCGGAGCGCCGGCGCTGTCCGGATTTCCCGCACCAGCCGACAAACCGGTGGTACCCGGCGGAAGGTTGAAGATGATCCAATGCCACCAGCCGCTTCCGGTGGGAGCATCGGGATCGTACACCGTCACAGCAAAACTTTTCGTGTCCTTCGGGGCATGCTCCCATTGCAGGGCAGGTGAAACGTTTTGGCCCGTACAGCCAAAGCCGTTGAACACGTGTTCATTGCCGATCGTGCTCTGATCCTTAATCGTCGGACTGGTCACGTGAAACTCTGCCGCCATGCCGATCGCAGGGATCGTCAGTAGGGCACCAAGCATCGAGGCTATCAATCGTTGCATCACCCATCCCCCCTTTGTCGCTAGTTCCCCGCGACCATCATTTCGGAAATCTTCACCGTCGGGCTGGCGATGCGTCCGCGGAACACCAGATCAGAGCCGATCGTCTCAATGGCTGAATACATCTGCTTCAAATTGCTCGCGATGGTGATTTCTTCGACCGGATAGGCTAACTCACCGTTTTCGATCCAGAACCCGCTCGCCCCGCGGGAATAATCTCCGGTGACCATGTTGATGCCGAAGCCGATCAGATCCGTCACGTACAATCCTTGTTTCACCGACGCCAGAATGTCTTCCGGCCTGGTCGTGCCCGGCACCATATAAAAGTTCGTCGGGCCGGCAGAAGGACTTTCACCGATGCTGCGCGCCGCGTTTCCCGTCGAAGGCAATCCCAACTTTTTCCCGGAGTACGTATCCAGCAAATAACTGGTCAACCGGCCGCGTTCAACCACGGCCTGTTTTCTTGTCGGCAATCCCTCGCCGTCAAACGGGCGCGTGCCCAGACCACCGGGCATCCGTCCGTCGTCATAAATCGTCACAAAGTCCGGAGCGATCTGCTGGCCGAGTTGCCCGATGAGAAATGAGGCCCCCTTGTACAGGGCGTAACCAGACAGCGCACTGCAGAGATGACTCAGCAGACTGCCGGCCACTTCGGGATCAAAGATCACCGGCACCCGGCCAGTGGCCGCCTTGCGGGCTCCCAACTTGCGGACCGTGCGTCTGGTAGCCTCCTGTCCGATGGCTTCCGGGCTTTCCAGTTTGGCGAACGATCGGTTCACGCCATACCAATAATCCCGCTGCATCCCGGCCGCATCCGAGGCGATCGGCGAGACCGACAGGGAAAAACTGCTGTTGGCGTAGTGCCCGAGAAACCCATGGCTGTTGGCTAAAATGATCCGGCCGGAGGACGAGTCGCATTCGCCCCCTTCCGAGTTCGTAATGCGAGGATCCGCGGCAAACGCCGCGCGTTCAGCGCGAAGGGCCAAGGCAATCTGCTCATCCGTCTGCAGCTTCGTGCTATCGTGGATGTGCAACTCGGGCAATTCGGTAGCGAACTGCCCCGGTTCGGGAAGGCCGGAGACAGGATCCTCCACCACCGCTTGAGCCAAGGCACAGGTTTCCTGGACAAACCGTTCCAGCGAGTCGCGAGAAAAGTCGGAGGTGGACGCACTGGCTGACCGCTGGCCAAAGAAAACCCGCAACCCCAATCGCTTCTCACGCGCTTTCGTCAAGCGATCGACGGCCCCCATTCGGACCTGTACCGAGAGAGTTTCTCCGTCGGCCACCATGACGTCCGCCGCCGTCGCGCCCTGTTTCGAAGCTCGCGTCAGCAAATCCTGCGCGACCGTCGTATAGTCTTGCTCTCCGATCATACGTATCATGATGATGCTTTCGTTCCGCCGACGGTGATTTCGTCGATGCGGATGGTGGGTAGGCCGACGCCAACCGGGACTGACTGCCCTTCCTTTCCACAGGTGCCAATACCTTCATCGAGCTTCAAATCGTGCCCCACCATGGAGACCTGCTTCAAAATGTCCGGTCCGCTGCCGATCAACGTGGCGCCCTTCACGGGCCGGGTAATTTTCCCGTCCTCGATGAGGTAGGCCTCGCTGGCGGAAAACACGAATTTGCCATTGGTGATATCAACCTGCCCGCCGCCAAATGACACGGCGTAGAGGCCCTTCTTGACCGATTTGATGATGTCCTGCGGATCGGATTCACCGGCCAGCATGAAGGTATTCGTCATCCGCGGCAACACCACACTCTGATAACTTTCGCGCCGCCCGTTGCCGGTCACCGGAATGCCCATGAGCCTGGCATTCAGTTTGTCGGTGATATAACCACGTAGAATGCCCTTTTCGATCAAGACCGTACGGCTGGTTGGCGTCCCTTCATCGTCGACATTCAACGAACCGCGCCGGAACGGAAGCGTACCGTCATCGACGATGGTGCAGACCTCGGACGCCACCTTTTTCCCCATCAAGGTCGAGAACGCTGAGGTTTTCTTACGATTGAAATCCGCTTCCAACCCGTGGCCGATGGCTTCGTGGAGCAAAATGCCCGGCCAACCACCGCCCAGCACAACCGGCATGACACCGGCCGGGGCATCGACGGCGCTCAGATTCAGAATGGCTTCCCGCGCCGCTTCCCGCGCAAAGTGCAGATACCGCTGATCGTTTTGAAAATATTCCAGCCCGATCCGGCCGCCCCCGCCGAATGTCCCGACCTGCCGGTTACCGTTTTCCTCCGCGATACAGGTCACCTGTAGCCTGGACAACGGCTGAATATCTCCGACCATGAGTCCGTCGGACGTCGCGACTAACATCACTTTATATTCGGTGTTATAGGCCGCCATGACGTTCTTGATCCGGGGATCATAGCGCCTGGCTTCCGCATCGATGGCGTTCAACAGCGTCACCCGGTCCCGGGTCGCCACTTCGATCGTAGCGCGGTCGTGAGGATACAGATTACGAGCCAGAGCTGGCCGATGGGTGACGGGAACCGGGGCCGGGCCTTGCACAGAATTGGCGATATAGCGTGCCGTATCGGCGGCAATGTTCAAATCCTTGGCGGTGAGTTCATCGGAATAGGCAAACCCGGTTTTTTCACCGGCCGTCGCCCGCACCCCAACCCCCTGCCCGACACTTTTTGTCGCGCGTTTGACGATCCCCTCTTCCATGGAGACCGATTCCGACTGGCAATATTCGAAATACAGGTCGGCATAGTCGACGGCGGAGACCTTCACCCGTCCCAGCGCCTGCTCGATATCTCGATCGGTGACCCCGAAACGCGCCAGCGCGCCGGTCTCGTTATTGGTCATGGATTACTCCTCTCGTACGGTGCGTGAGTATAACGTACTCTTTTCTGGAGGCGCAATGTAAACACTTCCGAACCACCTGCAAATACAGCGAAATTGGGAAATATAGTTTGACTTTCCCACACCCCACCGCTAGACTCGCGTTACCTGTCTAAGGATTCACGTCGTCACAAGAAAAGGTGCCTACGCCGTTCCATGAGCGATCCTCGATCCCGCGATATCGAGCCTGCACCCGACTCCGACCTGCTCTCTCAACTCGACCCTGATCTGCTGCCGAAACATTTGGCCGTCATCATGGATGGCAATGGCCGATGGGCCGAATTGCGTGGACTGCCCCGTATTGCCGGTCACCAGGAAGGCATTAAGTCCGTCCGGGAATTGATCTCGCTGTCGCTCGACCTCGGCATCAAGGTGCTCACCATCTATGCGTTTTCCCAGGAAAATTGGAATCGGCCGGCCCAGGAAATCACGGCCTTGATGGGATTGCTGGAACACTATCTCTCCACCGAACGTTCCAGCCTGGTCGAAAAGGGCGTGCGCTTCCAGACCATCGGCCGGGTCACTGCGCTGCCGCCATCGGCACTGCGCTGGGTACGCACGACCGAACAGGAAACGGCGCATCTGGACAAGTTAATCCTCAACGTCGCCCTCAGCTACGGCGGGCGCGCGGAACTTGCCGATGCCGCGAAGGAGCTTGCGCGGTCTGTGCAGGAAGGACGCCTGTCTTTAGATCAGATCGATGAGCGCGCCATGCAACAGGCCCTGTATACGCACGACCTGCCCGACCCGGATCTGTTGATCCGCACGAGCGGCGAAACCCGCATCAGCAATTTTCTGTTATGGCAACTGGCCTATACGGAACTCTACTTCACCCCGACCCTCTGGCCGGATTTCCGTCGGCGCGAAACCTTGGTCGCGTTGATCGAATACCAGCGGCGCGAGCGCCGTTTCGGCCGAGTGTTCAGTAGCGTCTCCTCCTAGTCTTCCCGTGGTGAAACCGGGAGCATGCCAGTGCGAGGAGATGTCACCCACGGTGGACAAGGCTCGACCACGCAGCTCCTCGGAAACCGTTCGCCGTGTGATGGCTGCGGTTGTTTTTCTGCCGATTTTCTATATCCTGGTGCACGACCTCGGGCCGATCGCCTTCTTCGGATTGGTTGCCCTCTCCGGCATGCTGGCGGTCGCAGAATTCTATCGGCTTCATTTGGCCCAAGCGCCTTGGCCCTGGTGGAGTTGGGCAGGAGTCGTCGCAACGGGGTTACTGTTGAGCAGCATCCAGTGGCCGACAATCGTGGCAGACCGTACTGTCTTGATCGCGACCGTGGTGATGGCGCTCTGTATGCCCCTGCTCTCAGGCAAAGCGCTGCGCGATTCGCTGAACGATGGCATGGTGCTGGTGATGGGCGTCCTGTATATCGGACTTTTGCTGGGCTACCTGCTGCTCATTCGAGCCATGCCTGACGGGGCCTTACTGATTTTCTTTGTCGTGCTGGTGACCTGGGCAGCGGATACCGGCGCCTACATCGCAGGAAAGTCCGTTGGACGACACCCATTGGCCCCGGTGGTCAGCCCGAAAAAAACCTATGAGGGCTTGGCGGGAGGCATTCTTCTGGCCTGCCTGGGGGCGGTCGCGGCACGCGCCTGGTTCCTTCCCAGCATCTCACTCGTCGATTGTCTGGTGCTTGGCGTGATCCTCACCCTCGCCGGCCTCATCGGCGACCTGGCTGAATCGGCCATGAAACGCAGCACGGGATTCAAGGATTCCGGCGCCCTGATTCCAGGCCACGGCGGGATGCTGGACCGTCTGGATAGCCTCTTGTTCACTGGACCGGCCTTCTACTACTATGTCGCGATCGTCACGACCGTGTAACGGGTGATCGGTCGCCTGCTCTGGAGTATGCCATGAAGAACATCGTGATTTTGGGTTCGACCGGCTCGATCGGCACGAACACCCTCGATATCGTGGAACGGTTTCCCCAAGAGTTTCGCGTCATCGGTCTGACCGCTGGCTCGAATGACGAGAAACTTGAAGCGCAAATCCGGCGTTTCCGGCCGGCCTTTGCCGCCCTGGCCAGCGAACCGGCCGCCGCGAAGTTGCGACAACGGTGCGCAGACCTGCCGGTAAAAATTCTCTCCGGCAACGAAGGCGTGGCCCAGGTCGCGCAATCCCCGGACGCTGAATTGGTGATTTCAGCGATCGTGGGCGGCGCGGGATTGCTGCCCACGCTGGCTGCAATCAAGGCCGGCAAACAAATCGCCCTGGCGAATAAGGAACCGATGGTGATGGCCGGCGCCTTGATGCAGGCAGAAGCCCACAAACATCAGGTTCGCATTTTCCCTATCGATAGTGAACACAGTGCGATCTTCCAATCCCTTGAGGGGCACCGGCGCGAGGACGTCAAGCGCATTATCCTCACCGCGTCCGGCGGACCACTCTGGGGTTTTTCCCGGGAGCAGTTGCAGGACGTCAGCCCTGAACGAGCGTTGCAACACCCGAACTGGAAAATGGGATCGAAAATCACCATCGATTCGGCAACGTTAATGAATAAGGGATTGGAGGTTATTGAGGCGCGTTGGCTCTTTGATATTCCGGAAACCCAGATCGAGGTCTTGGTGCATCGGGAGAGCATTATCCATTCTCTGGTAGAATACAGAGATCGGTCGATGATCGCGCAATTGGGCCTGCCCGATATGCGAACCCCTATTTCTTACGCCATGCGGTATCCTGAACGGATGCCGTTGGATCTTCCCTCTCTGGATTTGACCGAAGTGAGCACCTTGACGTTCTTCAAACCGGACCATGATCGCTTTCCATGCTTACAACTGGGCTACGACGCCCTGCGGATCGGCGGCACCATGCCGGCCACGATGAACGCCGCCAATGAAGTGGCGGTGGAAGCCTTCCTGCAGAACGGTATCCGTTTTCTCGATATTCCGGACATTATTCGGAGTACAATGGAAGCTCACCAGCCGAGACCCATCGATGGTTTGGATGATGCGCTGGAAGCCGATCGCTGGGCTCGGGACAAAGCCGAGTCCCTCGTGCATGCCTTGACGCGGTAATACCCTGAACCTAAGGAGTGTTGTTGTGGGAACAACCTTTGCCTGGTCCCCTGACGTGGTGTCGATGCTGACTCACTGGGCCCTTCCGTTCCTGGTGGTCCTGGGCGTACTCGTCGCCTTCCATGAAGCGGGGCATTTCTTAGCCGCACGCTGGGTCGGGGTCAAGGTCCTCAAGTTCTCGCTCGGGTTCGGGCCGAAAATCTTCGGACGACAAATCGGTGAAACGGAATATCTGCTGTCGATCGTGCCGCTCGGCGGCTACGTCAAGCTGTTCGGAGAAGACGAGCATGAACCGCTGACTCCGGAAGACAAAAAGCGGGCCTTCGTTCATCAATCTCTCTGGGGTAAGACCCTGATTGTGGCGGCGGGACCGATTTTCAACTTCATCCTGGCCTATCTCATCTATACGGCCTACATCGGGCTTGGCTACACCCTTCCCGTGCCAAGCTTCAAAGACATCATTCCTGAAATTGAAGCCGTGCTCCCGGGGTCGCCAGCCGATCAGGCAGGATTGAAACCAGGTGACCGGGTCATCCGGGTGAATGAGAAAGAAATTTCGACGAATGCGGAACTCCTGAAGTACATCGCCCAGAGCAATGGGAAGCAACTCACCTTGGACCTGACGCGCGGGCAGCAGATCAAAACGGTGCTCGTCACCCCCAATAAGACCACCGTCCAAGACAACGGCAAGGCCACGACCCTGTTCCAGCTCGGGATTGAGGAACGCGCGCCGGTTATTACGGCCGTCATCCCGGGATCGCGCGCACAAGCCGCTGGGCTTGTAGCCGGCGACCGTGTCCTTCGCATTGATGGGCATGACATCTTCACCTGGTCGCAGATGACCGCGCTGGTGCGGGAAAATCCGAATCACGCCTTGCAGTTTGAGATCCAACGAAACGGAAGCGCCCAATCGGTTTCCGTAACGCCGATGGGTGAAAAGGCCACGGTAGACGGAAAGCCGGCCGAGATCGGAAAAATCGGCATCTCTGCCCAGAACCAGACTATTTTACAAACCAACGAACCCTTGAAGGCCCCGTTATTGGGCGCCCAGGCGACGTGGGGATGGACCGAACTCACGGTGGTCGGAATTTACAAGATCATCACCGGAGATATTTCCCGCAAGAATATCGGCGGCCCGCTCACCATCGCCAAAACCGCCGGCGATGCAGCCGAACAGGGCACCTCCAGTCTGGTCTTCCTCATGGCGATGCTGAGCATCAACCTGGGTGTCCTCAATCTTCTACCCATCCCAATTCTCGACGGCGGCCATCTATTATTCTTTTTTATTGAAGCGATTCGACGAAAACCACTTGAAGATCGGCAGCGAGAACTGGCACAACAGGTGGGGTTGGTACTTCTGGTCGGTATTATGATTTTCGCCTTTTGGAATGACATCGAGCGATTGATTTCCCCATAGCCCCACATGCGCGTCTCCGAAACTCTCATTCCAACATTACGTGAGGATCCGGGCGAGGCTGAAACGGTCAGTCATCGCCTCATGCTGCGCGCCGGCCTCATCCGGAAAGTTGCCGCCGGCATCTATACCTATCTTCCGCTTGGGTTGCGCGTTCTGCGGAAAATCGAACGCATCGTCCGCGAGGAAATGAACCGGGCCGGCGCACAGGAAGTCCTCATGCCGGTCGCATCGCCGGCCGAACTGTGGCGTGAAACCGGCCGGTGGGACTTCTATGGCAAAGAGCTCCTCCGGTTCAAAGACCGGCATGAGCGCGATTTCTGCCTGGGCCCGACCCACGAGGAAGTCATTACTGATCTCTTCCGCCGCGAAGTCCGTTCCTATCGGCAGATGCCCCTGAACTTCTATCAGATCCAGACGAAGTTCCGTGATGAAATCCGTCCGCGTTTCGGCTTGATGCGCGGCCGCGAGTTCATCATGAAGGATGCGTACAGCTTTGATCGGGACGAAGCGGGAGCCAGGCTGAACTATCAGAAAATGTATGACGCCTATAACCGCATCTTCGCTCGCTGCGGATTGACCTTCCGTCCCGTGGAAGCAGACACAGGATTGATCGGAGGAAGCTCTTCCCACGAGTTTATGGTGCTGGCAGAAACCGGTGAGGAAACTATCGTCTACGCCGAGGGAGGCACCTACGCCGCCAACGTCGAACGGGCCGAGGTCCTTCCACCAGACGTATCCCCGCTGCCGGCCTTGCGACCCCTCACCGCCATCTCCACCCCGGGGCGACGGACGGTAGAAGAGGTCACCAAGTTCTTAAACATTGCTCCCTCGCAACTCGTCAAAACGCTGCTCTACACCACCGGCAAGGAAACCGTCGCCGTCCTGGTTCGAGGCGATCATGACGTGAACGAAATCAAGGTCAAGCGCCTGCTCGGGGCAACTGATATCGAGCTCGTCGCGCCGGAGTTGATACCCAAGCTGACCGGTGCACCAGTCGGCTTTGCAGGGCCAGTCGGCTTGAAACAGATCCGAATCCTCGCCGATTGGTCCGTAAAGGCCATGGCGAACTTTGTCGTCGGCGGCAACCAGGTCGATACTCATTTCACCGACGTGAACTGGGAACGCGATTTCACAGTCGCCCAATTCTCGGACCTCCGAAATGCGCAAGCCGGCGATCCATCCCCGCGCAAGGATGGCGTGCTCAAGACGGCGAAGGGTATCGAAGTCGGCCACGTCTTCATGCTGGGCACGAAATACAGCCAGGCGATGAAGGCCACCTTCCTGGATGCGCAGAGCCAGGAACAACTGGCCGTCATGGGTTGTTATGGCATTGGCGTGAGCCGTGTTTCGGCCGCATCAGTCGAACAGAATCACGACGCCAAGGGCATCAAGTGGCCGATTCCTATCGCGCCCTTTCATGTCACGCTGTTGCCGCTTAGCCAGTCTGAGCCGGTTCTCCAACTCGCCGAGTCGCTCTACCGAGCGATGGAACAAGCCGGCATTGAAGTCCTGTGGGATGATCGCGACGAGCGAGCCGGTGTTAAATTCAACGATGCCGACCTGATCGGCGCCCCCTTTCACCTGGTGATCGGAGAAAAAGGCTTGGCGCAGGGGCAGGTCGAGCTCAAACTTCGTCACACCGGCGAAACGAAGAAAATTGCTCCGGATCAGGTCATTCCGACACTCACGGCACTGCTCCAAGCTGCGTCCTAAGATCCACTCCCGATCCTCGTTCGCCACCTTCACGACAATCTCATCACGCCGACGAAGGCAAGCTCCAGGCAGGGGTTTGAGAAAATGCCTTTTGCTTGCCTTGACTACAAGTTGCGATACACTGACTCACACGGAAGACGCACCGTCCGAAACTCCTGTACGGCGAACGATTCCAGGCCGGCATCGCGTTTCTGACCCTGCATGCAATTCCCCGTTCAGCCCGCGTGGAGACACGTTGATGCAGCCTAAAGCTCCGCTGCCTAGTGGCGATGCCACTCTCAAATCCGGGAACGCCGAACAGGTCAAGCGGATCAGCGGACAAATCCTCGCCGCCGCAGACGTCGATCAGATTCTCCTGGATCTACGCCACGAAATCCTCGGATGTTTCGACGCAGAAGACCTCACCCTCTTCGTCGTCGATTCAGAGAAAAAAGAAATCTTCTCCAAGATTCCTCATCTCGATACCGTTCAGGAAGTGCGTACGCCGATCACTGAGCAAAGCCTGGCGGGGTTTTGCGCCAAATACCTGCGCCCGGTCAATGTCGGTGATGCCTACAGCTTGGTCGAACTGAGCGCGATTCATCCGTCGCTGACCCACGATGCCACGTACGATAAAAGTACCGGCTTCAAAACCAAACAAGTTCTCGCCTATCCGGTCGTCGCCGAAAACAAGTATCTGATGGGGGTGATTCAACTCCTGAACAAAAAGAGCGGCGGACGCTTCACGCGCAAAGACGAAGAGTGCGTCGCGGAGATTGCCAAATCCCTGGGCACCGCGTTCTACACCCTTCGAAAGACCTCGAAAAAGCCGCCGTCCAAATACGACTACCTGCT
>CAADGJ010000149.1 GCA_900696505.1 uncultured Nitrosospira sp. | reverse complement strand
TCCGAGTGCTCCGCAGTAGAGTGCAAAACTTATCGCGGGATCTCGCCGTGGCCGTCCCACCGATGAGACGGAGAGAGTTCTCAACATTCACCTGTTCGTTATGAAAGGAGTGCAGCATGTCCAAAGTCGCGATCGTGGTATTAGCCGACACAGACACCCATGAAGGATTGGGACGTGTGGTGAACGCGATGGAAGCCGTCAAAGAGTTCAAGGAGGCCCACGACGACGTGCAACTCATTTTCGATGGCGCCGGGCCCAAGTGGATTCCGGAACTGGAGAAGCCCGATCACATGGCCCACGGGCTTTACGTGGCGGTGAAGGATCGAATCAGTGGAGCCTGCGACTTTTGCGCGGGCGCGTTCGGTGTGAAGGACAAGGTCGTGGCCTGCGGCGTGAAGCTGACGGGAGAATATGACGGTCATCCGAGCTTCAAGAAGCTCGTGTCCCAGGGGTATCAGGTCATCACATTCTAATTTCGTGAACCATCGGACATCCGGACGGCGCAATCTCCACGGCCGGGTGTCCGCCCCTTGCAGTGAGCATCAGCACACTGCCGATCCCAATCATCAGAAGGAAACCAGGCTATGAGAAACCCGTTACGATTTTTCATCGAATTGATGCAGCAGCCTCTAGGGGTCTCCCTGTGGGTCCTGTTTCTCATGCTCGTCAACATGGCGAGTCTCGCCTTCTGGCAGGAAGCGGTCGCACAGCTCGTTCTCACGAATTTTCTCGCAAGCGCGATGCTGATGATGGGACTCTATTCGCGATACGGATTCACAAAGATTCTCGGGCTCGGCCACTTCCCATGGATTCCGCTGCTGGTTTATGTTGTCACGCAGATTTCTGCCGCTGAGGCTTCGTTCAAACGCTATTTGCTGGTCTTGTCGGTCTCCATGGCCATCTCCTTGGTGCTCGATACGATTGATGTCTGGAACTACTTCAGAAGCCGGGTGCACCTCTAAAAGCCACTTCGTGTAGGCCAACTGCACTCCGGAGCGTTTATTGCCCCAGCGAGATGGGAGCCACCTCACAGTGACCCCAGCAAACCGATGCGCATTCACCAGAATCGTCACCTGATGCCAGGCCTTGACCATTGTCCGCGCCACAAGGCATAGAGGATTGGAATCACGAGCAGCGTGAGCACTGTCGAGCTGACCATCCCGCCGATCATTGGTGCCGCGATGCGTTTCATGACGTCCGCGCCCGTCCCAGTGGTCCACATAATGGGGAGCAATCCGCCCATAATCGCGGCGACCGTCATCATCTTTGGCCGCACTCGCTGAACTGCTCCTTCCAGAATAGCCTCCTGCAGGTCGTGAGCGGTCGCCATGCGGCCTTCGCGTACCCGCCGCTCATAGGCCTCATCGAGATAGACCAGCATGACCACGCCCGTCTCCGCCGCCACGCCGGCCAGCGCGATGATGCCCACCCACACGGCCACGCTGAGGTTGTAACCCAGATAGTCGAGATACCAGATGGCCCCGATCGCGGCGAAGGGAACGGACAGCAACACGATCAGCGATTTCGCCAGCGATCGAAAATTCAGATAAAGCAGTAGGAGTATCAAGGCCAGGGTCACAGGAACCACGAGCTTCAATCGCTCTTCGGCCCGCACCAGATGCTCGTATTGACCGGTCCAGATCAGCCGATAGCCAGCAGGCAGAGCGACTCGTTCTCGGACAGTTCGTTGGGCGTCTTGGACATAGCCGCGCAGGTCGCGCCCGCTGACCGCGACCGACACCAAACCGGCCAGCGCTCCCGCCTCATCCGCAATCGACGGCGGCCCCTGCGTGATGACGAGATCTGCGATCTGTCCGAGTGGAATCTGTGCACCGCTCGACGTGGGGATCAGCACCCTCTTGAGCCGATCTGGGTCATCGCGTAGTTCGCGCTTGTAGCGCACATTCACTGGATATCGTTCCCGCCCCTCGACCGTCGTCGTTACGGTTTCTCCCCCGATGGCTGTGGTAATGACTGCCTGCACGTCTCCCACCGTCAGGCCATAACGGGCCGCTTCGCGTCGGCTCACGATCAGATCCAGGTAATACCCCTCGTTGAGCCGTTCAGCAAAGGCGCTTCGTGTGCCAGGTACAGTGGCAAGCACACGTTCAATGTCCAGGCCGATCGCTTCGATCGTTTTCAAGTCCGGCCCCAAGACCTTGATGCCGACCGGGCTGCGCACCCCGGTCGTGATCATTTCCGTGCGGGTCTGAATCGGCATCCACCAGATGTTCGGGAAACCTGGAATGCGGAGCTTGGCATCCATCTCATCCAATAACCGGTCCCAGGTCATGCCGGGGCGCCATTGCGTTTCCGGCTTGAGGGTGACCGTGATCTCGGCCATTCCCACAAACGCCGGATCGGTGGCGGTCGGGGCCTTCCCCATCTTGCCGAACACCCGTTCCACTTCCGGGAAGGTCGTGAGCAACTGGTCCTGGATCTGCAAGACCTTGGCTGATTCAGGGATCGAGAGACCCGGGACGGTGGTCGGCATGTAGAGGATCGTGCCTTCATTCAGCGGCGGCATGAACTCCGCGCCAAGACGCATGAACACCGGCCCCGTGAGCCCCACCGCCGTCACTGCCAACCCGAGCGTCAGCCACCGGATGCGCAACGCCCCGGAGAGGAGAGGCCGATACAGCGAGACCAACAGCCAATTCAACGGATTCCTGGCTTCCGCTCGGATGCGGCCACGGATCAGGAGCACCATCAGCACGGGAGCCAGCGTGACCGACAGCACGGTGGCGAACAGCATGGCAAAGGTCTTGGTGTAGGCCAACGGCGTAAAGAGCCGCCCCTCCTGCGCTTCCAGCGCGAAGATCGGCAGGAACGAGACGGCGATCACCAGCAGTGAAAAGAACAAGGGCCGCCCAACCTCTTTCGCAGCGGCGATGATGATCTCGATCCGGTCGGCGGTCGGATTTTGCTCCAACCGCTTGTGCGCATTCTCTACCATGACAATAGCGGCATCGACCATCGCACCGATGGCAATGGCGATCCCTCCGAGCGACATGATGTTGGACGTGATCTTCAAGTAGACCATCGGGATGAAAGCCAGCAGCACGGCCACAGGCAGGATGAGAATCGCCACCAGAGCGCTGCGCAGGTGAAACAGAAAGACCATCGCGACCAGGCTGACGATGACACTCTCCTCCACGAGCTTCTCGCGAAGCACGGCGATGGCCCGATGAATAAGGTCGGACCGATCATAGGTGGGAATAATGCGCACACCGTTGGGCAGGGCTGGTGTAATCTCTTCCAGCCTTGCTTTGATCCGTTCGATCACGGCGAGCGCGTTCTCGCCGGCCCGCATGATCACGATGCCGCCGACCGTCTGGCCCTTGCCGTCTAACTCAGCGATGCCCCGCCGCTGGTCCGGTCCGACGTGGACATGGGCAATGTCCCGGATCAAGATGGGTGTCCCGCGTTGATCCGTACCGACCGGAATCAGCTCGATCTCGTCGACCGAGCGCAGATAGCCTCGCCCGCGAATCACGTATTCGGTGCCGGCCATTTCCAAGACGCGGCCGCTCACCTCCGCATTGCTGTTGCGGACCGCTTCGATCACCGTCTTGATCGACAACCGATAGGCGGCCAACGTGTTGGGGTCCACCTCAATCTGATATTGTTTGACGAACCCGCCGACCGCCGACACTTCTGCCACGCCCGGCACGCTTTCCAGTTGGTAGCGCAGGTACCAATCTTGAAGGCTGCGGAGCTGCGCCAGGTCGTGTGCGCCGGATTCATCCACCAGGGCATACTGATAGACCCACCCGACGCCGGTCGCATCGGGGCCCAGCGTCGGCGCGACCCCAGCCGGCAGCTTCCCAGTCAATTTCTGCAGGTATTCCAGCACGCGACTCCGCGCCCAATACAAGTCTGTCCGATCTTCGAAGATGACGTAGACATACGAGACCCCATATTCTGATACCCCCCGCACTCGTTTCACTTTCGGCCCAGCGAGCAGAGAGGTCACGACCGGGTATGTGATCTGGTCTTCAATCAACGTGGGGCTGCGCCCCTGCCACTCGGTGTAGATAATCACCTGGACATCGGACAGATCCGGAATCGCATCCAGCGGAACCTGCAATACCGCCCAGGCTCCCCAGCCTGCCAACAGCAACACACAAAGGATGACCAGGATTGGATTGCGGGCGCTGGCTTCAATGAGTCGCGCGATCATGATGGGCTACATGCCTCCCCCGGCGACCGAGAACTGATACTTTTCGGCGATCGGCGGTCGTCCGGATACCGTCACATTGACTGTCACCACCCAGGTTCCGCCCATGCCGAACCTCACCGTACCTTCGTAGAGCCCATCTTTGGTGTGGCGAGCTATCACCTTGGAATCGGTCATCCCCGGCATCGGCATCGTGTAGAGGAAGAAGACCTGCGCACGGGTCACCGGGTTGCCGGCCTGATCGGTCAACTTGAGCTTGAACAGCACCTCACCGGCCTTAGGTTTTTCCGGAACTGTGCTCAACGAAAGCCCGAGTCCGCTGACTTGTCGAGTCTCCGCCACGACGATCGCAGGCTCCGGCTCCATGCCTTTCATCCCCGGCATACCTTTCATGTCACCCATCTCCATGCCCGGCATGCGTTCCATCCCCTTCATGCCTTGCATTCCCTCCATCCCCTCCATGCCTTCCATCTTGCCTTCATACGCGCCGCGCATCTGCCAATCGCCCATGCCGATCCGGCCCATCATGGCCTGCATGCTCGAGGCCGAGGTCAACTTGCTCTCTGCGTCCAACAAGAAATTGGCTGAGGTGACGATGCGATCACCTTCCTTGAGTCCTTCCAGCACTTCCACATCATCCTGGCTCCGACGCCCCAGCTTGACTGACGCCGGCTCGTACCGGCCTTGGCCCCGATCCATGAACACGAGTTGGCGGAGACCGGTTTCCAGCACGGCCTCCTTGGGAACGACCAATGTTTTGACCGTCTCCGTCTGCACGTTCACAGTCCCATACATGCCGGGCTTCAGCTTCAGCCCAGGATTCGGCAATTCCACCCGCACGCGCACCGTACGGGTGTCGATGTTCAACGAGGGGTAAATGTACGACACGTTGCCGCGAAAGGTGGTTCCTGGATAGGCGGCGAACGTGACTGACGCCGGTTGGTTGAGCCTCACCGCCGCGACCTCGGATTCATAAATGTCGGCAGAGATCCAAATCGTGGAGAGATCCGCCACTTCATACAGCGTCGTGCCTGGTTCCACATATTTTCCAGGCAAGGCCTCCCGTTTCAGGACGATCCCGGAGGCCGGAGCATAGACCGTGAGCACCGGCTCCGCTGTGCCTCGACGTTCCAGCATGGCGATTTGCAGATCGGTCACGTCCCACAGTCGCAGGCGCTCCCGCGAACTATCCACGAGGGAACCTGCGTTGGCTTTGACTTCAGCGAGAGGACTCGCAGCCAGTTGGCCCTGCGTTCTCACAGCGAGGAGATACTCGTCCTGCGTGGCCAGGATGTCCGGCGAATAGAGGGTGAAGAGGCGTTCGCCTTTGCGTACGGGGCGACCGATCGAATCGACGAAGACTTCCCGCACCCACCCGGAGGTTTTCACGGTGACCTGAGTCAAGCCACGTTCGTCGTAGCCGACCGTGCCGACCGCGCGAATCTCTTGCCCCAAGGACGCGTAGGTGACCGGGGCACTCCGGACTCCGATCAACTGTCTCGCCACAGCGGGAATGGCTACAGCCCCGGACGGCGCTGCGGACATACCTGGCGTGTCCTGCATGGGCCTCTCCTTCGTATCCATCGGCGTCATCCCTCTCATCTCACCCGCATGCTGCGAGAGTGGTGAGCCGCCCCTTTGCTCCGCTGTCATGCCGGCCATGTCACCCATCATTCTGTGAGCGGCGAAGAAGCCGGCGGCGACTCCAGCGATCACACCGATCGCTACGGCACCGACTATGAGAGTTGTTTTATAGAACTGCTGGTTCATGTGCTCCTCCTTGACGACTGCGTTAGCCCTGCCGATCGAGAGTGATGCCGACGACCTGTTCGAGTTCAGCCAGCCGATGCTGTCGGTCCACGAGCGCTTTGAAATACTCAAGCAGAGACCCTCGCCACGCCCGCTGGGTTTCAATCAGATCCAGAAACCCTGCTCTGCCCGCACGATACCCGACGCGCGCCGCGTCCAGGCTCTGCTCGGCCTGTGGCAAGATGGTGGTGCGGTACAACGTGGTCACCTGGTCAGTCGCCCGGAGCCTGGCCAAGAGGTCTTTGACCTGAAAACGGGTCAGGTTTTCTAAGGTATGGTGCTCCGCCCGCGCGGCCGAGAGCGCCGCCGCGGCCTCCTGCACGCCTGCGTCATACTTCGGTTTGGTCCAAAACGCGAAGGGGATGCTCATCGCCACATAGGCGCCGAATCCGTCGTTGGCCTGAAAGTTCTGGAAGCGCTGAAACGCCACATTGAAGTCCGGGTAGTACTGACGCTGGGCCAGCGCACGGGACTGCTCGTTCCGTTGCACGGCCAGCCCGGCGGCCTTGAGCTCCGGTCTCTCGTGCAGCGCGAGACGGTGGAGATCATCGAGGGTGTTGTCGAGCGGGATCTGAGACGGCTCTTGAGGGATGCCCAAGGGTGAGGTGGCATCCCGATCCAGCAGCGTATTCAGCATCGCTTCGGCGGTCTCGCGACGCTGTTCCAGGATGGGAAGCTGCTGGAACAGCAGGGACAACTCGATCTGGGCCTTGAGGACGTCGGTCTGGGCTCCTTTGCCCGTACGGAACTTCGCGGTCGTAATCTCTACGAACTGTCCGAGCAGCTCGACTTGTTCATGATGAATCTGGATCGCCTTGTGTGTGAGGAACAGATCGTAGTAGGCCTGCTTGAGTCGGGCGACCAACTCCCGTTCCTTTGCACGCAGCGCCTGCTCGATCATCTCGGCCGAACGACTCGCCACGTCGCCTTTGAGCGCGAGTTTGCCGGGGAATGGGAGATTTTGCGAAAGACCGAAGATACTGTTCTGTGCCTGCGTGACGTTGAAGGTCTGCGGGACATTCCACAACTGGACTGACAGGGTGGGGTCATCCAGCGACCGCGCCTGCGTAATCCGTTGCGAGGCGGCTTCCCATTGCTTGCGGGCCGCGACAAGCTCGGGATTCCGAGCCAGGGCTTCCTGGATCAAGTCTGGTAATCCTAATGACGATCGTGGAGTCTGATCGACTGCATAGGCGATGTGGCGTTCACCTGTCCAGAAGGCCAGGCTCACGACCATGATGGTGAGCAACCAAAACCGAGTTGACCAAGTCATGTGACGGTCCTCCCCAAAGGTTTGTCTGCCCGGTACTATTGCGAACCCCTGGCTCCTATCCTTGAACGGAAGTAAGGACTGGATGAGCCACGGCCCAGCGACGGGCAGATGACGTGATGGTGGAATGGTTACGGAAGAAGCGGGGAGATCAGATGCGAAGCACGGTGGTTGCGAGAGACTGATGCGGGGGCGAACTCGATTCGAGAGGCTGATATCGGTGGAAGATGCGTTGGAATTGCTGGCTCACGGCCGGCAGTGTAGCCAGCGCGTGGTCGGCCAGGAGATGATGGTCCACGAGCAACGAAGATGACTGGGAGCCGGACTCGACCCCCAGAGTTTTGAAGGCGTCGCACAATTGCCGAGCCGGTTGCTCAGTGGGGGTCGAACACCCATTCGACATCGAGGCATTGGAGGTTCCGGACAACGGGATGAGACAGGCGTACGCATTGAAGCTGAACGCCAGCAAGAACACCACGATGGTCCCGGCGAGAAAAGACCGGGAGCAATGGGAACGCATTCGCATGGCGTCAGTCTATCCCTCGTCCAGCTTAACAATCAACGGTATTTCTAATACACAATTACTCGATCGGCTGACGCAAACACATCTACCATCTTGGCCAGCGGAACGGGAGTCACTGAAGAGGCGACCCGTGCTGGATCAATGTTGTAGAGCAGCATCATCGTCTGGTTGCCGTAAACCTCGACGCCCAGCTTGTTTTTGAGAACATCGAAGTACTCGCCGTAATTGTGCGGGACCTGCTCCAGCGGGACGCCCATCTGTTCGGAAAGGCTCTGCCGCTCTCGCTCCGGCAAGCCAGCGTGATCCAGTGCAGTTGACTCGGAGCCAATGAGCTTCCTGAACCAGCCGAAGCCTTTCGTCACTGAGGTGACTGCACTGGCGTCCACCAGGATCGTGACTTTGTGGCCAGCCTTCACTGCCGCCCAGGCCACGTTCGGCACCGCGCAGATCTGTGCATCGTCCACGGCAAGCGACGTTTTCATATGGATCAGTATGTTGGCTGCGGATGCTGGTTGAATCCAAAATCCAATGTTCCAGGCGAGTGCTGTGAAAGTCATGAGCAGGACGGGAACAATTCGCCGTTTCATGGTGCCACCTCCTCATCGGTATCGCTTGGCGT
>CAADGJ010000148.1 GCA_900696505.1 uncultured Nitrosospira sp. | reverse complement strand
GTGGTCGTTTTTCCAGCCCCGTTCGGGCCGAGAAATCCAAAAATTTCTCCACGGCCGACGGTGAGCGATAGCCCATCCAGAGCCACAAATGGAGGTCGCCCGGGCCAGCCCGACGCGTAGGTTTTGGTCAGATTATGTGTGACGATATCGTCCACGGCACTCCTCCGTCATTGCTGCACAGCGGGCTGCAGCGTCTCTATTGCATCGGCCTGTGTCGAGGGCGTCGACGCAACTCCTAAGCGGCAGGCTACTTTTTCATGAATACGTAGTCGGTCCCGTTTTGAGGACGCACTGACGATGCCAGTCAGGCCATCAATTTCATATTGCCCGCCTAAAGGATCCTCGGGAAGTCGCGGAATGATGCCGTGCAGCATCAGATCTTCCACCTTCGCGGGCGCCTGGCCATACTTCAGCCGATACCGTCTGATGCTTTCTTCAAGAAACCGGAGGTCCTGCTCTTGAACAATCTCTTTCATTCGCCGAAACAGAGCTTCGCGAACCCGCTCATCGGCTACGCTCCGGGAGAAACGGTCTAAAAATTCTAACGCCGCAGTGGGATCTCCACTTTCCACAGTCATGCGTGCGGCTAATTGAGGAAGGTACGCTGGAGAACCGGGCACGTGCGCTGCCAGCTGAAAAAACTCTCCGGCGGCTGAGGCGTCGCACCGTTCGTAGTAGGAGATATAGCCGGCGAGAAACGGTAGTTGCCAATTGGCCGGATTGTGGCGGATACCTTTGCGTAAGATAGCCACACCTTCGTCATGGCGGCCGACCAACACACCAAGGAAGAGGCCCGTAGCTTGATATGGAGGAACGAAGGTGGGATCGAGGTCCGTCAGGACATCTACGGCATGATAGGTCCAGGTATGGCCCAACTGTGTGTCGCGCTTCGCGCCGATATGTTGGACAGCCTGTAGCCAGATCAGGTCTGCGACGACCTGCCGATACCCGAGAACGGCCAGTTTCAAATATTCTCCCTTCGGGAGATACGCCAATTGTTCGGCCCTTGCGACAGCGGTCCGCTCTCCGTCCAGAATATGGAGCACTCCCGATGTGCCGATCAACAAAACCAATACACACAACACCTGACTGACGCGCGACCTGATGTCCGTACGACCTCTCATTGGCTTCACCCGGCAAGGCCTTTTGCTTCAACGGCTGCACGCAACGGCGCGACATCGACACTTAAAAATGTCCTGTCGATATTATTTTTGTTCCACTGTTCATATCGCGCCTGCCGCACCTGTATTTCCTGCAACTCCCGCCTCGCGTCATCGATGCGGCCCGCATCGACCGACAAACGAGCCAGCAACGCGCGAGCAGGAAGAAAATTCGGCTCCAATTGCTCGGCTTCCTTCGCCTGCTGCTCGGCTAACGGCCGCTCGCCGAGCATCCAATGAAGACGCGCCTGTTCATATCGATAGGGGGCAGAAAATGGGGCGAGCCGGACGGCCCGTTCGTAGACTCGCAATGCGGCCCGCAACCAGGATTTCTGCTGTTCGTCAAGGACACCTGCCGAAGATGACGTCTGCGATGCCGACACATACAACTGGGCCAACAGTCCCAACAACCGGCTGTCCAATGGATTTAACTCTATCGCCTCCTTGAACTCCGCATGAGCCAATCGAAACATCTCTTTGTCGCGGGACACATCAAATGCCCTCGCATAGACCGAACCGAGACCATGGTGATAGAGCGACTTCCCCGGATCCAATGTAATCGCGGTCTTGAACCCTTCGATCGCAACATCCGTTTGTCCTGCGACGGCCCTGCGCGATGCAGTATCGAATGTCAGCCAGGCCACCCCTAATCGACTGACTTCCGCTCCGACCAACAGTAACAAACAGGCGGCACCCATTCCCCACAAGGGGCGCGACTGAATCGGGATGGCATGCAGGGCATCTGTGTTGCCACTGGTTATCCGAGCAACTGATACGATCAGTCCCGCACAGAGAACGAGCAGGATCGCGAGGGCTGATTCACGCAAACTGGAGTCCAGCGCGGCATGGACGAGAAGGGCGATTCCTCCGCCTCCTATACCGAGGATGAGACTTCTCTGCCACCGTACCAATCTTGCTTGGAGCACCTGCAGAAGGTCCCGCATGACCAGGCCTATGGCGGCCAGAAAGACCAGCAGCGCGCCTACGCCCATCTCCACTCCTATTTGAAGATAGTCATTGTGAGGAGTGTGGGCGACTTTTCCGTATCGGGTAATTTCCCCTTCGACCGGAAACGCATACAAAGGATACGTATATTGGTAGAGCCCTAAGCCGATTCCCAATGGATGATCGGCCATCTGGGCTATTGCGCCTTGCCACATCTGCCAACGGGCATACGAAACAGGGTTCTGTTCATGCTCAGCAAGCACCCGTTCTTTGAACGGAGTGGGGATGATAAGCGCCGCGAGCAGAAGCACGGCGGCGCCCGTACCGGCCAACTTCCATCCATATCGGGCTGTCAGGATCCACACTGTGGCCGCGAGCCAGGCCACCAGACCTCCGCGTGACTGAGTGAAGATCATTGCGATCAGGACAATGCCCAACGCTGATCCCATGCCGGCCCACCAGAATACAGGCAACAGCGAGGACCGATACAATATTGCGCTTTTCCGGTATCCGTAGACGGCGATGCTCAAAAGAACTGCCCAGCTGACGGTGAGATAGCCGGCGAGGAAATTCGGGTTGAAAAATGTTCCGCTGGGCCTGACGACATTCCACACAACACCCTGCACGATAGACCAGGCAGCTTCCCCTAATCCCATCACGATGACCATCATCGTCAACGTATGCACACGCTCCCACCGGTCGACAACAGAGACCAGCAGATAAAACAAGATGGCGTATCCCGTGATCATCACCAGCCACTGCCTACTCTGATGGACATAGGGGGAAAAAATCGTGGCTGCGACAGCAAAGCCCAGGAACGCCAGGACGACATATCTGGCTCCAAGCAGTGGGACAACCAAACGACCTGCCCGGATTGCCTGAATGAGCGTTCCACCAAGCCAGGCCAGAATCACAAGCCGTATGATCATTTGCGCTGGATGCGTCGTTCCGCCCTCCTGAAGCGGCGAAAAAATCATCAGCGCGCACATTACGATGACTGGCATCGAAGACAGGAATTGCATAGGTGTGTTCGCAGACTTGATGCGACTGATATCTCCTGCTTTATCAGAGACGGGCAATTTGGCAAAGTGAAAGTGAAATTGAATACTGCGGCGAGAGAAACAGGGCAGGAAAGAAACAGGCTGTTCAGAGAATGGGAAGGATCTGGTCAGCCAAAAGAACACGGGGGAGGAACATTGTTCCTCCCCCGCATCGGAGCAGACCTGCGCGTGATCGTTAGCTGATCACGTCGTCAGGAACAGCCTGGGTCAGACCACCCTTGATATCGTTGACTGACCAACCATCGATGGTCGGGTCATTGTCAATGCTGGCCACCGCGGACGCCGTGAAGCCGACTGAACCAGCGGTCGAGCTAGCGAGGGACGGCACAGCAGGAGAAGCATCACTCTGAACGGTGCAACCGACCGGCGCGCCGCAAGGAATCTGATCGACGCCCACGGTGTTTGACGATGCACCGTTACCCAAGATGGCAGGGCTGCGGTACGTGTACCGGTTGGTCGTACCGGCAAGGGCATAGCCGATTTCCGAGAAGCTGCCATAGCGCGAGTTTTCGCTGAGGTAGGCCGTCTCAGCCACGAAGATCGCGCCCAGGTTCGTCTTGGCTTCCGACTGGCGCGACTTGGCTTGGTAGCGCAAGAAGTTCGGAATGGCGATGGCCGCCAAGATACCGATAATCGCCACGACGATCATCAACTCAATCAACGTAAAACCTTTCTGACCCTTCACTTGCTTCAACATAATGCCTCCCTTTCCTATTGTTGCCACTTCATCCGACACGTTCTTGATTCCTGTCACTTCATTCGGAACCGCGTGTTCACGCCTGACAGATCTTGGGAATAGCAGGTTCTATGCCCAACACCTCCTTCCTGTAGTTGCATATCTTTTTGCATATCTTCCAATCACTTATATTGAGAATCGCTTTTGAACTTCTCACGGCTGCCTGAACGAGATTCCTTTTTCCGTCATCAGGTGACAAGTTTTGGCACCCGCACCTAACTCGATACATCATTCGGGTCAGCGGCACTCAGCCCTTGCTTCGAATCGTTGACGTACCACCCGTCATGCGTCGAATCTCCATCAAGATCCGCTGCGGCGGTTGCGGTGAAACCTGCCGAAGAGGTGGTGGCGATTCCTACGCTTCCAGTGAAACTGATCGCGCCAGCAGCCGGCACTTCAGATTGAATCGTGTCGCAGTTGCCGGCAGATCCGCAAAGATTGCCTCCGTTCGGTCCCAATCCAGCCCC
Source organism: uncultured Nitrosospira sp. (assembly GCA_900696505.1). Lineage (GTDB taxonomy): Bacteria > Nitrospirota > Nitrospiria > Nitrospirales > Nitrospiraceae > Nitrospira_A. Next base: position 5,804 of record CAADGJ010000148.1, on the reverse strand, counting down.
AAGGCCAAGCCCGGTTCGATACGTATACCGATTCGTTCCTGGTCCGGCCACCGCGAAGCCGATATCCGTGAAGTTTCCGAACTCTTTCCGTTCCGTGAAGAAGGACATTTCACCGACAAAAATTCCCGCCAGGTTCGTCCGTGCCTCAGCTTGCATCGCTTGTGCGCGGTATCGAAGAAAGTTCGGAATGGCGAATGCAGCCAAGATCCCCACAATCACCACCACGACCATCAGCTCGATCAACGTGAACCCGGCCTGTTTTGCTTCAGTCACCATCCGGCTCGAAGACTTTCGCTCTGGAAACCCATCCTGATGCTCCGCCCGTCCGTACTGCCGACAGGCCACGTATAAGCAGGCCCCATGCCAGGAGAGGAGCCTTTTAAACGTTCCTGCATAACCTGCCGACAAACCGAGGCATTTTGGGCTAGCTTTCACAATTCTGGCCCTGTTCGCTCAAACAGGAAGAGGAGCCGAGCTAGGCAAAGTGCCAAAAATTGACTGAATCGAACAGGTAGAGCTCGTTGGTTTGGGAGGAAGAACTGCTGCGGAAGCCGCTGGAGGACTATGTGGAAACGAACGGGATTGGCAAAGAGGTGATGAACAATTGGCGGAGATGCCCTCCCGGTATAGAGGGCACGAGGCCACTGTAGGGTGAGAGAGGAATTACTGAGCCGGGGGAGCCGTCTTCCGCTCTGTTACGCGCCGGATCGCTTGGCGGATTCGTTCTTCTTTGGCAGGATCGCCCAAACCGAGCTCACGAAACCGCTGCATGAGCTTGTCATTCGAGGGATCAAGTTCGAGCGCGTGCAGGAGAGCCTCGCGACCATCGGAGAGATGTTGCTGCTTCAAATGGATTTCGCCCAAATGTTCATAGATGACCGGATCATCGCCGACGAGCGCCACCGCCCGCTTCATTTCGGCCAGAGCCTCGCTCAGCAACCCCTTCTTGAAAAAGGCCCAGGCGAGGCTATCGACGTAATATCCATTCGTAGGCCGTAGCGCGACGGCCTGCTTGGTCAGTGCGATGGCTTCTTCGATTTTGACTCCTCGTTCCGCATAACTGTACCCGAGGTAATTCATCGCATCAGCGTGGTGAGGATCCAACGTGAGCGTGGTCTCCATCGACTTCACCACATCGTCAAAACGATTCAATTTGTCATAGGCAGTCCCGGCGTTGAAATGCAGGTCGGCATTATCTGGATTGTGCCGGATTCCTTCCAGAAAGGCTTGGAGGGAAGGCTCATATTGTTCGACTTGAAAATGCGACAACCCGAGAACGATATACGCCTCAGGCTGCTTGGGGTTTAAGCGGCTGGCTTCCTTCAGATGCTGGATGGCCTCGGGATACTGCTTGGTCCGATACAGCAAGACACCTAAGTGCAGATGCCCCTCGAAATACGAGGGTTCCAAGGTCAAATTGTGTCGGTACGCCTCAATCGCGTGGGCGACATCCTTCGTTTCCTCGTAGAGATACCCGAGATAATCTCGCACCTTGAGCTCGGAGGGGCGCACGGTAAGGATCTGCGTCAACTGTTGAATCGCTTTTGGATAATTCTTCTGTTCCCCGTACACAAGGCCCATTCGCAACTGAGCATCGAGATCTGACGGATCCTCCTCCAGCATTTCCTGTAACTCTCGCAGCGCTTCGTCGTACTGCTTCGCCGACACCTGCAGCCGGATGAGGTGATGCCGGATTTCACGATTTTTTGGATTCACGCCTTGCAAGTAACGCCGGTAGATATCGATGGCCTTCCCGCGATCCTGCTTGGCTTCATACACAGACCCCAATGCGACATAGGCCGGTTCAAACGCTGGATTCAACGTCACGGCCTGCTCGAAATGCGTCGTAGCCTTATCGAAATCCCGGGCCTCCACACCGATTCTGCCCAAGTAGTAATACCCCACTGCCGAGTCCGGGCTGACCTTGATGCCGGAGCGGATAGTTTCTTCGGCTTCGGCGTATTGCTTTTGATTGGCCAACAACAGCCCTTTGGCAAAAAAATGTTCGCTGCGTTGAGGTTCCTGCTCGATGGCACGATTGAACAGCCGCAAGGCCTTGTCCGGCTTTCCTGCCGCCGCATACATCCCGCCGATTTGCCCGAGCATCTGCGCATCTAGCCCCGGCGCATCCGCAACTTCATCGGCAAATCGCACCGCAGCCGGCACATCACCTGCGGTGAAGTAGAGCACCGCTAATCGAGCCTTGAGATAGTGAGAAGAGGGGTCTGTCTGCAGTGCCAGCTGATACTCTTTGATAGCCTGTTCTGTCTCCTGCTCCAACTCGGCCTGATACCCCAGCAGGAAGTGATAGGAGGCACGCGAATCAGATGCGGGAGACAAGGGGCGAGAGACCGGAGGAGTCGCGGCAGGGACGACCGGTTGTGTGGAGCGTGACGGCGCGGCGGTCTGGCACGCAGCGGTCACACAAGCAAGCGCGATCAGCATGACAGCTGCAGCCTTTGGTCCCACGGGTTTACAGAGGGTGCAGGACTGCCGACGCTCTTCACTCAATCGTTGCACAATTCATCCGCTCAATCTGCAGGGGGAATGTTCGGGGTACAGGAAACGATGCGGAATTATACCGGCCCGTGAAAGAACGCGTCAAACGCTCTCACGCGTCTCGAGATTCTCAAACTTGGCGAATCGGTCGTGGAAGAACAAATCGCGTTTTCCGATCGGACCATTGCGATGTTTGCTGACGAGAATCTCAGCAATGCCCTTCCGCTCAGTGTTCGGCTCATAGACTTCTTCCCGATAGATAAACATCACCACGTCAGCGTCCTGCTCGATGGCGCCGCTTTCACGCAAATCGGCCAACATCGGCACCGGCGGCTTTCTAGCCTCGACGGCCCGGCTCAACTGCGATAAGGCAATGACGGGAACGTTCAGCTCTTTGGCAAGACTCTTTAAGGAGCGGGAGATGTCGGAAATTTCCTGCTGCCGGGACTCGGAATCGCTCTTGCCCTGCATGAGCTGCAGATAGTCCACGATGAGCAAATCAAGGCCTTTCTCGGCCTTGAGCCGTCGGGCCTTTCCGCGCATCTGCTGCACGGTCACCGCTCCGGAGTCATCGATAAAGATCGGGGCCTGCTCCAGCTTGCCGGCGGCTTCAGCCAATCGCCACCAATCCTCCTTTTGCAGTCTTCCGGTGCGAAGCGCGTGCGAATCGACACGAGCCTCGGAGCTCAGCATACGAAGAACCAATTGCGGCTTGGACATTTCGAGGCTGAAAATTCCTACGACCGTTCCGGCATGCAAGGCGGCATGTTGAGCCATGCCGAGGGCCAAACTCGTCTTTCCCATGCTTGGCCGTCCGGCCACGATGATCAAGTCTGACGGCTGTAACCCGGCCGTCAGATCATCCAAATCAATATAGCCGGTCGGCACCCCGGTCACCCGTTCTTTCCGCTTGGACAACTTATCTACGACATCAAGGCTTTCCTTGATGATGTGGTTGACCTGGGTGAAGGAGCGATCGAGCTTGCCCTGGGCAAGCCCGAACACCGAGCGTTCGGCAAAATCGAGCAACTCATCGACCGCCGCTGTACCGTCGTATCCGCGGGTAATGACTTCCGTAGAGGTTTCGATCAGCCCTCGCAAGAGCGCTTTATCCCGGACGATCTTGCTGTGGTACCGAATATTCGCGGCCGTAGGGACGGCCTGCACCAGCTCGGCAAGATAGGCTGATCCACCGACCGCATCTAATTCCGAACGTCCCTTCAGGCATTCCGTCAACGTGATCTGATCAATCACTTCGCCACGATCGGACAGTTCCAGCATGGCCTGATAAATCTTGCGATGGGCAGTCCGATAGAACTCCTGATCCGTCAGGACTTCCATCGCCTTGGCCATGGCCGTATTGTCCAACAGAATTCCGCCCAGTACGGACTGTTCGGCTTCGATGTTCTGTGGCGGGAGTCGAGGCGCTGTCAGGTCAACGGCCGAGAGCGATTTCATGCTCGGCTCCTTGGCCGTCGTGACGGAGGAGGCATCGCAGGCCGACGCTTCGATTGAGATTTCGTCGCATCGGGCGTAAGGGGACGGACGGACGAATCAATAGCTCGGAATAGTCGATCGACATCCAGGGCAAATCCCGAGGATGCCGCCGTGCGACCAAAGCGGCCCATCAAGTGATCATAGCGGCCGCCACCGCCCAATTCTGCGCCTATACCCGGAGCAAAGACATCAAAAACTATCCCGTCATAATATTCAAAGCCGCGAAACTCTCCCAGATCGATCAGGACTGATTCCTGTCCCGGCGAAACCAACCGTTCATAGACCTGCGCCAGCCGATCGAGCGGTTTCAATAGCGCTTTATCGCGCCCAACCAGCTTACGTCCGCGTGACAGGACTTCGGGCCCTCCGCATAGTTCCAGGACTTCAAGGATGATCCGCCCAGTTGATCGGGCCATTCCCTCACGCGCCAGCAATTCCTCGAGGAGCGGGATGTCTTTGCGAGCAGCCGCTTGCTCCACGCGTTTCTGGCCTTCGTTTGAGAGACCGGATCTGACAAGAAGAGCGGTAAAGAAGCCGACATGCCCGACCGCCACTTTAAAGGAGCTGAGTCCCACCTGACTCAAACAGTCCAGCAGAAGTGTCAGCACCTCGGCATCCCCGGTCACCCCGTCAACCCCGATGAGCTCCGCGCCGACTTGAAAAATTTCCCGGTCGCGGCCGGCATGCTCGCGTTCGTAGCGAAAGACCGAGGTGCGATAACACAAGCGCAACGGCAGCCGTTCGCCCATCATACCCATAGCGACGGTTCTGGCGATCTGTGCCGTCGCATCCGGACGCAACACCATCAGGCGGCCCGTCGTTCGATCGACCAACTGATAACACTTTTCGAGGAGTTCCGGTTCAAGCCCTGGCGCGAGGACGTCCAGATACTCGAACATCGGCAGAATGATTTCGTCGTACCCACCTCGGGCCAGAACGGCCAGCAGGGTGTGCTCGAGGTGGCGAATACGTCGAGCCGCGGCGGGAAGGATGGTGCTCATTCCGACCGGAATAAGCGACCGTTCCCGACCGGCCACCAGCGACGTGGAGGAAGCAGAGGCCTTCAACGAAAGGGAGCCCATGATCGACTGCCGGGCAATCTACAGACCTTTCGACAGGTCGGCGACCTTTACGGAAAGGATGTGCTTGCTGTTCGTAATTTGATCGAGCACCGGCGCAGGCAGCGGCGCATCCAGCCCGAAAATCAAGAGGGCTTTGCCGCCTCGCTCCTCACGTGAGCACTGCATACGCGCGATATTGATGTTGTGGTCGCCAAGAATATGTCCGACCGTGCCGATCACTCCCGGACGATCCTCATTGAGGACCAATAACAAATGGTTGTCCGGCACCACCTCGACCTTGAATTCGTCAATTTCGATGATACGCGGATCTTTGCGGTGATACAGCGTTCCCGCCACTTGATGAGATTTTTTCCCCGCCTCCACACGCACGCGAATCACGCTCGTAAAATCGCCGGCATCGTTGCTCTTGACCTCTTTCACTTCGATCCCGCGCTCTTTGGCGACGACCGGCGCGTTCACATAATTGACCGGGTCTTCAAGGATGGGCGTCAAGAGCCCTTTCAAGACCGCAATCGTCAACGGGGCGACATTCAGTCCGGCCACCTCACCACTATATTCGACGGTCAACCGCTCAAGTCCGCCTTCCAATAATTGCGCTTGCAACAAGCCCACACGCTCTCCCAATGAGAGATAGGGCTGGAGCTGCGGCAAGAGCTCGGGAGACACGGAGGGAATGTTGACGGCGCCACGGGCGATCCCTTTGGTAAAGTATTCGACAATCTGCTC
>CAADGJ010000147.1 GCA_900696505.1 uncultured Nitrosospira sp. | reverse complement strand
GTATATCCATGGAGCCGCAACGTTTCATTGACCAGGCGTCGCACGCCCGGTTCATCCTCGACCAACAACACAGTCTCGCGCCCTCTGACCGAATCACCGCCCACGGCAACTGATTCCGTTTCCTCACTGACCGCTTCAACACGCGGGAAAAATATTTTAAAGGTGGCCCCACGGCCCGGCTTGCTCTCGACCTCAATGAACCCCCCGCTTTGTTTCACAATCCCATAGACCGTAGACAATCCCAGTCCCGTCCCCTTGCCCTTTTCCTTGGTAGTAAAAAATGGTTCAAAGACGTGGGACTGCGTATCTTCGTCCATCCCGTGGCCGGTATCACGCACGATGAGCGCGATGTACGAACCAGGCTCGGCGCCCATCGGCGGGCGGTTGCGGCGCTGGCCGAATTGCACGTTGGCCGTCTCGACGGTCAGCCGGCCGCCGTCCGGCATGGCATCGCGGGCGTTCACGGCCAGATTCATGATGACCTGTTCGACCTGCCCGGGATCCGCCTTCAGTTGTCCCAATCCCGGATCCAGCACAGTACAGAGTTCGACGATGTCTTCGCCCAATAAGCGCCGGAGCATGCCTTCCATATTATGGATCACCGAGTTCAGGTCCAGCACCTTCGGAGCGATAAATTGCCGGCGACTGAAGGCCAACAATTGGCCGGTCAGACCGGATGCACGATCCGCCGCCTTTTTGACCTCTTCCAATTCCTTCCGGAATCCGTCGGTCGGGGAAAGACGACTCAGCACCAGTTCGCTGTAGCCTCGAATCACTGTCAGCATGTTATTGAAATCGTGCGCGACGCCTCCGGCGAGTCGTCCGACCGCTTCCATTTTTTGCGACTGCTGCAGCTGCGCTTCCGTGCGTCGCAGGGCATCCTCGGCGCGGGCTCGTTCGCCGAACTGCCCGATCTTGAGACCGACGTCGGCGACCATCTTCAAGAGTTGCTCGTCCGGCTGTTTGATTTCGCGCCGGAAGAGCTCGATGACACCTTCTACTTCGGTTCCGACTCGAACGGGGAATCCGAAGGCGCCGTGTAATCCCACGCGCGAAGCTGCACCGCCCCGAGGGAAATTCGCTTCCTGCACGACGTCCTTGATCCACGTCGGCTCCCCCGCCTGCCAAATCCGTCCAGGAAGTCCCTTGCCGAGCGCAAACGTATGCCGCCAGGTGTCGAGAACAAATTCTTCGGCATTGAGTCCCGGTGACTGCCACACATCCAAACAACGTAGCACGCTTCCTTGCCGGTCGAGCCGCCAGAATATGCCCAATTCCCATTCCAGGCTTTCGCAGATGGCCTGGAGAATTTTTGGACCGGCTTCTTCCAAAGTTCGCGATTCCGCCAGCACGCGCGTGACGGCGTACTGGGAGGCCAGTTGGCGTTCCGTCCGTTTGCGCGCGGTGATATCGCGAATGAACGCGCTGAAAATATACGCGTCGCCCAGCCTGGCCGGAGAGATGGTAATTTCCACCGGGAATTCATGCCCGTCGCGATGACTCCCCATCATCTCAATGCGACGATTGAGAAGAGCGCCTTGTCCGGTTTCGAGGAAATGCCGCAATCCCCGCTCATGCCCATCCCGGTCCCGGACGGGAATCACCGTCTCCGATACGCGACGGCCGAGCGCTTCCTCGCGTTCCCAGCCGAAGATGTTGACGGCCTGCGCATTCCAATCCGTGATGATGCCGCCCGCATCCATGGAAATGACGGCGTCTAACGCCGTATCGACGATGACCCGGTTGCGTTCCTGGCTCTGCAAGAGGGCCGCCTCCGCCGCGCGGGCCCATTCGCTCTCTTGCTGTGCCTGCCGATGCTGCTCACGCAATCGTCCGGTGGCCCACAACAGCAATCCCACCATCGGAAGCCATACGACCACTCCGGCAATGCCGAGTTTCCACATCATCGCCCGGATCGGCAGCAGAATGACGTCTCGATCGATCCGCAAGAGAATGGTCCACTGCAAGCCGGAATAATCGCTGTACCCCTTCGTCTGGGAATAGCCGGTCACGATGGGGACATGACGGCGAACATGTATTTCTTCAACATATCCCGCCTTGCCGGAACTGCTCCGCAAGACTGAGGGCAGATTGAGTTCACGCAAATTGACGCGGTCGATGTTGGAGGAAGAGGAATCCACAAACACCAGACCGCCCTTGGTCAAGAATTGATATTCGAAGGGACCGGCCGCGCCATCGGTCTGTTGAATTTCGCGTACCGTTTCGATGAGAACATCTTCCAGCATCGGCAGGCCGATCCGGGTGGTGACTGCGCCGAGAAACTGCCCGCTGACACTGAGAATGGGCGCAGTAAACGCGACCGATTCGATCTTATGATTCGATTCATGGATCTCGACTTCATCGACCTGCACCGTGTGGGTCTGCCGGACCCGGTCGAACCAGCCGCTCCGGCCGTAATCCTGGCCGATAATGGATGAATCCGTTGCCGCAATCATCCGCCCGTGAGGATCCGTCACCCCCAGCCAGAGATAGACCGGTGCATAGGTCTCTTTCATCCACTGCAGATATTCGTTGATATATTTTTTATCGGCAGAGCGGTCGGTGAATGCCCGCGCCATCATGCGGACATCGGCATGACGTTCGAAGAGCAGCCGGTCGAGTTTGTCCGCAATCTCCGCCGACGCGAGCGTGAGGTTTTCTCCTGTGGCCTCAACCATCCGCACCTCGATCGAGCGCAACATGACCACGCCGATCACCAGCGCAACAATCGTCACACCCACAATCAGCACGGGAAGCCACGGGTAGGATCGGCGAGGGAAACCTGGAAGGGGCGAGGCCGTCATCGTCGGAACTCCGTCACAACATAATTCGGCAACAATCGGGCAGGATGATACCAGCGCTTGGCTTTCGCCAGACTCGGAAGGCCGGAATCATCCATCGTATTGATCCAACATGCGCCTTTAGCGTGCGCTTGGCGACAGAATTCACGAAACACGAACGCGCCCGCCCCCACAATATCCCGATCCGCCACTTCCAGCAAGACACAGAACACTGATTGATTGAGCCACAGCCCTATCGTGTAGGCCCGAATGCGCCCCCCGACTCGCACCACTGCTCCGGTCAGCCCCAGCTCACTATGTGCCGACAAGGCTGTCTCATGGGCTCCGACGGCATCCTCCAGCAGAGCATTGGCCCACTCATCCGATCCGGACCGCAGCTTCTGTTCTCTCCATTCACGAAACAGACTCACGCAAGCCGTCTGGTCGCGACAATCATAGGGCTCAAGAACCCCGCCATGTTCGCGCACGAACCGGTTGCAGGCTGCGCGAGGCGATCGGTACGCTTCTCCTGCAAGGTCGACCAGATCTGCGGCAGCGTACAGATAGTCTGGCTCTTTTTCACCCGTCTCATAACCCAACGCACGCAATGCGGGCACGAACGATTCCGGCACATTCTCCATCCTTGTGACGGACGAATCCCCATTCCACGCCCGCATCAGCCGAAAGGCCTCGGCCGTGGGCTGATCGATCGGCCCACTCCCCAGCGGAGGCAAAACCAGGAATATCCCGTCGGGCGACTCGGCGAACAGGCACAGATGCCCCTGCAGCTCTGCCCATGTATACGTCAGCCGATGTTTCCAGATGTAATGATAGGCGAACGAAGCAGCGGCGAGCGGACTCTCCTGAAAACCGGCGGTGACGGTCAGTGCGGCTTCTATTCGACCTCGATCCTGAATGCTCAGGGCCTGCCGACGTATCTGCGGCTTTGCTCGCTGCACACGTTCGGTCACCCGTGCCAAGGTGCGCACGGGGATAACATCGTCCTGGTACCGTCCGATGAGCCTGGGGTATCGCGCAAGCGTGTCCACCCGCTCATCCGCTTCAACCCATTGCGCCACCCCGTCGACTGCCTGGTCAACCAGCGACGAGGGAGCGTCGCGCATATAGGGGCACTTCGTATCCCACCCGAGGAGGACGTGGGTGCGCTCGACATCCCACATCAACGCAAACGGATAGAGCCGGCAGTCCAGGGGGCGGACCTCATAGATCCGGCAGTGCGAGGTCGCAGTGTCAAAGGCCGGGCAGACATATCCTTCGCCAGCCGGGTTCGGGACCAGATCGATTTGCGTGCCTTCGGTAGTCGGGAACAGTTCCGGTGTCAGGCCGGCCGCCACTGCTGCACGGATCTCATCGCCGGTGAAGAAGGGACGCAAGAAGCTGTCTACCTCGGGAAACCGGCAACAAACGTCGCAATGAAGACAGGTCGTACTGGGCACGATCTGCAGGAGAGACTGCCCTACGGGCCGTGTGGGATTCGCTGGGGAGACTGGAACGAGTGGACTCGTCATGAGCTGGCGCGCATTGTATCACTAACCTGCACGTGGTCCTACTGTTCCACATGTTTGCCGTCCAAGGGCTGTGGAGCAGATCCACCAGCTGCCGACGAGCCTCTCAGGCGCCTCGCCGACTTGTACCAGTGCAAGAGCCCATGGTACGATTTGCTCCACCTCGAATCCGACCGCGACTGCGAAGCATGCGACTGCGCTGCGAGCATCGAGGATATTGCATTGGCACTGGCACAACATTCACGTGAGCCGTTGAACTCCGACGAAG